>NZ_JADEXU010000018.1 GCF_015206895.1 Nostoc sp. LEGE 12450
CTTTCCCCTTGTCTCCAATTCTCCTTGTCCCCAAGTCCTCTTCCCAATGCCCAATTCCCAATGCCCAATGCCCAATTCAATATTTGCTGTTCAGCACGCCCATGCACGTTGCTGTTCACTGGTATTGCTGGCTCACCGAGAAGGATTAATTAAACTTAAACAACCTGTTACAAATACTAGTCAAGGTTTTTGGGATGTTATTTCTCCTAACCCTCTACCTTGGCTCAACTGTTATGAAACATTACGACTAAATCATCCAGCTGAGCGTCGTTTAATTGCCGAGTTAATACAAGTAGTAGACAACATAGAGTCCCCTGATATTAAGGGTTGTGTGAAATGGGAAAAATTAGCGCTGAATTTGAGTCAAGCTTTTGAACACTTCTGGTCTAATTGCCGGATTTGGGGTGAGGTGAAAGTTACATTACCAGAGTTAGCACAAGCCAGACTCGGATTACTTATGGCTACTCAGTCAGTATTAAGATATGTACTAGAGGAAAAGTTGGGTGTTTTTGCGCTCTTGGAGTTATAAATCGGTAATGTCGCTTAGGCACAAATAAAAACTTTTATAATAGCTATTGACTCAATCCATCACCTCGGCTACATTAGCAGGTGTGTGAGGAGCGAACCAGCTAGGGCACCGAGACGAAACACGGCCAGTCGTCGGTGTCCTTTCTGATTTATAGGGTTTAGGCTTGAAAAAGTGTCCTCATTGCAGCAAAAACTTTTCAATTGCTACTGCTGCTCCGTCTTCCTCTACACTAGGAGCTACCCACCGCGCGATCGCTTGGACTCCTTCGGGTGCGTTGCCCATAGCTACACCAAGTCCAACAGACTCTAGCATTTCTACATCATTGAAGTTATCACCGATCGCCATAACGTTGGCTATCTCTAATCCTAGTAATTCTTCGGCTAGGTAACGCACAGCCGTTCCCTTATTCACAGAGGCGTTAGTTGCTTCAAAAAAGGTAGCAACAGATGTTGTGAGATAAAGTTCAGCAGGTGTATATTGGCGGCGCAAATTCCCCAATAACCGATCGATCACATCTATATCATCAGACAAAGCGAGAATTTTTGTAGGTTCATTTGTTAAGGTTTGGCGCAAATCATCAACGGGAATCGGAGTAATACCAGAACGTTCTGCATAAATTTGGGTTTCTCTGGTTATTTCACGGACATATAGCTGATCGTTAATGTAAAAGTGGACAGATAAAAGCGATCGCAACTCAGGCTGTTCAAAATAGTCGAGTAGCTGGTGGGCCATTTCTCTGGAAACAGCCCAATGGCGATGAATTTGCTGGGTGTTCGGGTCTTGAATCCAGGCTCCCTGATAAGCCATTAATGGTAAGGTAGAGCCGATGTCTTGATGAAAGCGCAAGGCTGAACGATACATTCTACCTGTCGCGATCGCCACTGGAATTCCTTTTGCTTGCGCTGCCACAATAGCTTGCTTTACACCTGTGCTGATGGTGTTAGAGTGTCCTGCGATCGTGCCATCTATATCCAAAACTAGTAGTTTAATGTCTTTTGCAGCAGCCTGATGATCGGTAGATGCCAAATGGATGGCAGATGCTTTCTGCATAATTTCCTAGATTTTAAGTTCCAGTAAGAGGTTAACAGGAGTGGGGAACATTAGCAAAAATTGGGTTCTCTAGTCAACCTAATTTTTATAACATGAGGATGCTGAATCACACGATTTTAGATTGCTATAGTATTTTTTAAATATTGCTAAAAATTTCTCAAAACTCTGGATAATAATCCTAACAAAAAACCCCAATTATCAAAAAAATTGGGGTTTTTAATTTAAATTAAAGAGCCTGACGGATAGATAGGATGGAAAAAACCACTTATTCAAGAAAGTCTATGAATTTTACCCTTTGATCCAGCTTTTTTTGCGTTGTGACAACAGACAAAGCCCAGCAATTAAACCAACTCCAAGTGTGGCAGAGGGTTCAGGTACCGATTTAACATCATCGTAGTCATAAGTTACTTTGATATTTGCTTTGGCAAGCGTTTGAACATAAGATGCTATGTTGCCCGAACCCGAAACTACTGAATTTGCTGTAGCTGAGAACAAAAAGTCTATGTTGCTGTTACCAATGAAAGACTGCAAGAATTGGGTATTAGTGAAAGACTGAGTACCAGATTGTGTGGCAGTTAGTCCAGAAACAGTCTTTCCAGATGTACCACCAAAATTAATGATGTTGTCAAATTGACCAACTTCGTAACTGAAGCTATTTTGTGGATTAAGTGTAAATAGAGACTGATTATTTAGTTCCAAACTGAGTTGACTGGCAAGATTTACTGTTATATTGGCTGAGCTTTTACCCGTATTTTCAAAACCTGCATCTCCCAGGATGTCGCCAGTAAATCCTATTGTCACACCTGTGAGTGTGCCTAGAGATGAGTCAAATTGTTGGACGTTCAGAGGTGCATCAGTGATATCTGTCAAATCATAATCTATGGAACTAGTGTACGAGAGAGAAGCTGCATTAGCTGCGCTAGATGTTGAAACAATTCCTGCCAAAGTTGTCGCAATGGCAAGAGTGTTCAATAATTTTGTTTTCATGATGAAAGATTTTTCTAAAACGAATCATTACGGGATTACTAATTTATTTCTAACTCTGAAACTTTACTTGTAGGCTTGATAAATACACGTAACTTTATGTAAAGCTTTTATATTCTAGCCCCTGTGGAAAATATACTGCTTGATTGGTACATATAAAGTTCTGTTAAGGAAGAGAGGCTTTGTATAGTGGTAGTCTGAAGGCGAAATACTAAGCTAGTGTTTGTTGGTTCGTGAGAAGTAAGCTAGGTCTATCGAATTAAACATAAAGCGCTCAGGAGTATAGATCCCTGATTTCTGCTGAGAAGTTGGGGATTTGGTTACTATCTGGTTAGTATGTTGATACCCACGTACCTAATTAGGGTAGTATACCTGACAAAAGTTGGTTCTACTGGGCTTCGGTACTAAAACCGCAAATACGTAGACACTGAAATGTCTAAAATAATACATAAATTATTTCGCACTCAAAAAGTGCGCTATTGTTGCCAAAACGAAGTTGAACAAGCATCTGAAATTGCTAACTATGTGACAAAGCTTCTGGCTAAAATAGGGCTATGTCTGAAACTTTCACTTCTGTAACTGCAACACGCCCCACGTTCATCCTTGTAGATGGACACTCGCTGGCCTATCGTTCATACTTTGCTTTCGCCAAAGGGCGAGATGGAGGACTGCGTACTAAAGCGGGGATTCCTACGAGTATATGTTTTGGTTTTGTGAAGTGCCTGCTAGAGGTAATGGCAACACAACAGCCTCAAGCAATGGCGATCGCTTTTGATTTGGGTGAGGCCACTTTTCGCCATGAAGCTGACGAGACTTATAAAGCCGATCGCAAAGAAACGCCAGAAGACTTCATTCCTGACTTAGAAAACCTGCATGAGTTACTGAATGGCTTCAATCTACCGATTTTCACTGCCCCTGGTTATGAGGCGGATGATGTTTTGGGAACCTTAGCACAGCGAGTAACTGCTGCTGGGTATAGGGTGAAGATTCTGACTGGCGATCGCGATTTATTTCAACTGATCGACTCTGACAAAGAAATCACTGTTCTGAATTTTAGTCCAGATGCTATAAAACGCTCTACAAATAGCATTACGGAATTTGAAGCAGAACAAGTCAAAGAGAAGATGGGTGTTTTACCTTCACAAATTATTGATTTCAAAGCTCTTTGTGGAGATAAATCAGATAATATTCCTGGAGTTAAAGGAATTGGAGAAAAGACAGCAGTGCAGCTGTTAAATACTTATGGTTCCCTTGATAATGTTTATGCTGCGTTAGATGAAATTAAAGGCGCAACTCAGAAAAAACTGGCAACGGGTAAAGAAGATGCCGAGAAGTCTCGCTATTTGGCAACCATAGTTTTAGATGTTCCTATAGAAATTAATTTAGAAAATTGCAAATTAAAAGGATTTGATACAAGCGTCTTATCCCCCATTTTAGAAAAGTTAGAATTCAAGTCTTTTTTAGGGAAAATAAACGACCTTCAACAACGTTTTGGTGGCAAACTTGAAGAAAAGCAAGAAGCCAAAACAGACGTAGTTAATCCTAAATCAGAATTGAGAGATGATGAAGATAATGATTTGTGGTTTTTCAGTGCTAGCGATACAGCAGCAGTTCCACAACAATCGACTTCTCCTATTACACCACGCATCATCAACACTGAAGCCAAACTAACTGAGTTAGTGAAACTTTTGCAAACATTCACCACCCCAGAGATTCCCGTTGCTTGGGATACTGAAACTACCGCTTTAGAACCAAGAGATGCTGAGTTAGTAGGAATTGGTTGCTGTTGGGGAATGCAACCAGATGAAGTAGCCTATATTCCTGTGGGGCATAAAACTGGGGAAAATTTGCATAAAGATTTAGTGCTAGAAGCATTACGCCCAATTCTTGAAAGTGCTGATTATCCTAAAGCTTTACAGAATGCTAAATTTGATCGCCTAGTCTTAAAGTGTCAAGGAATTAACTTAGCAGGAGTAGTGTTTGATCCCATGCTGGCAAGTTACATTCTAAATCCAGACTCAAGCCATAATTTGATGGATTTAGGGCAGCGATATTTGGGATTGATAGCAAAAAGTTATTTAGATTTAGTTCCTAAAGGCAAAACCATCGCTGATATAGATATTCCCGCCGTTGCAGATTACTGCGGTATGGATGCTTATTCTACCTTTGGCTTAGTCCCGAAATTGCGTGAGGAACTGGAGCAAATTCCAACTTTGTCTAAGCTATTAGTGGAAGTTGAACAGCCACTAGAAGCAGTTTTAGCCCAAATGGAATATACGGGTGTCCGTATTAATTCAGCTTATTTAAAAGAACTTTCGCAGCATTTAGAAACGGAGTTAGTCAGGTTAAAAGAAGAAGCAACTGAAATAGCTGGAGAAAATTTTAACTTGGGTTCTCCTAAGCAGTTAAGCCAAATATTGTTTGAAAAATTGGGATTAAGTACCAAACATTCTCGTAAAATTCAAACGGGCTTCTCTACAGACGCAGCCACACTAGAAAAACTCCAAGAAGATGATAAAAGTGGTTTTGTTGAGGCGATTATTGAGTATCGCACCCTATCTAAATTAAAGTCTACTTATGTTGATGCCTTACCTGCATTGGTTCGTCCAGATACCCAGAGGGTGCATACTGATTTTAATCAAGCAGCAACATCAACTGGTAGGTTATCTTCTTCTAATCCGAATTTGCAAAATATCCCCATTCGTACAGCTTTTAGTCGCCAAATTCGGAAGGCATTTTTGCCTGAAGCTGGTTGGTTAATGGTGGCTGCTGATTACTCACAAATTGAATTGCGGATTTTGGCTCATTTGAGTCAAGAGCCGATATTAGTCCAAGCATATCAGCAAAATGAAGATGTTCACACTGTTACCGCCCGGTTAGTATTTGAAAAAGAAAATATAACCTCAGAAGAAAGAGGAATAGCAAAAACTATCAATTTTGGCGTGATTTATGGAATGGGTTCTCTAAGATTTTCGCGCTCAACTGGGATAGATAAAAACATTGCCAACGAGTTCATTAAGCGATTTAATGAACGATATCCTAAAGTTTTTGCATATTTGGAGCAAGTCAAAAAAGAAGCGATCGCTCTTGGTTATGTAGAAACTATTCTTGGTCGCCGTCGTTACTTTGATTTTACTAATAACAGTTTACGTAGATTAAAAGGCAGCAATCCAGAAGATATTGATCTGAGTAAGTTGAAGAATTTGGGTCCTTATGATGCGGGTTTATTGCGATCGGCGGCTAATGCACCAATTCAAGGTTCTAACGCTGATATTATTAAAATTGCAATGGTAAGACTGCATGAGGTCTTGAAGAACTATCAGGCGCGTTTGTTGTTGCAAGTACACGATGAATTAGTGTTTGAAATTCCCCCTGATGAGTGGGAAGAATTACAACCGCAAATTAAGTCGGTGATGGAAAACGCAGTTCAGTTGAGCGTGCCATTGCTGGTAGAAGCGCGTGTCGGTGAAAATTGGATGGATACAAAGTAAGTTGAATTTTGGACTGCGGATTTAGACAACTTTTAGTGAAAAATTCAAAAGGTAATCAAGAGCCAAAAGTTTTGACTCTTGATTCTTGATCATTGAATAGATAATAAGCTGTTTCACATTTAAATTGCATAAGTTGGGCGGCTTTTTCGGCCTATCCCACAAGAATTATATTTAATTTGGTTATGCAAATTAGATGTTTTTTCGCTTAGTCTAAAAGTTAACCGCCACGCTTTAACGCTGCCTCAACCTGCTGTAATTCCTTCTCTAAACGATTTTTGAGTTTTTCGGGTACGGGACGATTTGGGTAAGAACTGTAGTGTCCAGCCAGGGAATTAAGGGCTGTCCGCATGGTTGTAAAGGAACCAAGACCAGAAACAGAGTTAACTCGCTGATAGCGAGCCGAAAAGTCATTAATTTTCTGACGCGCTTCTGCTTGAACTGCTGTTTTGTCTGATGAATCTTGTGATAGATTCAGAGCCTGTCTCATCACATTGACCACAGCTAAGGTATCTTGGCGATAATCCCCAGTCAAACTATCTGGACTGCCAGAACAGCCCATTAAGCCGATAGACACAACCAAAACCAGCGCAAGCAAACGCGACCAATAGCGCTTCATATGCATTAATTAAAAGAATACGTAAATCAACGTCCATCCTATCTTGGATTGGTAACTTGGGGATCAATTGAATGGGGAGTAGGAAGTTGGTAAGGGCTATTTCATTCCCTAAAAGGCGTTCATTTACAAGCATCTTGGGCAAAAAATTAGGTGATTAAAAAATCTGATTAAACAATTGTCATAGTCATAGCTTCTCTACCAGACGCTACGCGCATAGTTTACTTCGCCGTATGAGTACAGTAACGCACTTAAATTTACTTGTTGAGGCGGTAGTTTTTCGATTACCAACTGGGTGCAGATTTCTCGCTTAGACTCTTGACAAAATTCCTGCGGCAGTAGTTGGCGAGTATGGATTTCAATCGCCGATTCGACGAAATCCTCAGAAGGGATAATGCTCTCGTTATGGGCTTACTACCTAGAGTGAGAGCAAGAGTTTTCAGTCTATGGAAAATAGTAGCTTGTGAGTTAGATTTATCGAATGAGAGGTTGAGACTAAAACTTGTCTACCTTGAGAACCGTAGTTATGTAGGTTGGATGCAGCTTTAGCGTAACCCAACATAAATAAGGTGGTAATGTTGGGTTGCGTTTCACTCCACCCAACCTACATAAATAAATATATCTTTTAAAAAACTTTTGGTTTCAACATAGATGAGGTTTATTTAATCAACTGACTTTCCTTGCCTCAATCTCTGCAATTTCAGCATCGTAATACATATCATTAGCCACAAAAAGCCGACTCCATAACCTGCAATTATGTCTGTGGGCCAATGGACTCCTAAATATAAACGGCTAATACCAATAGCAGCAATTAAAATAACTGTCAAACTGTAAATTAACTTGGCAAAACGAGGATAATGAGTTGCCAATTCGTGAGCAATAAAACCATAAAGCACCATAGAACCAAGTGCATGACCGCTAGGAAAACTAAAAGATTTTTCAGAAATTAATTGATGCCAGAGTTCCGGGCGAGGTTTAGAAAAAAATAACTTTAGCCCTGTATTTAAAATGAATGCTCCCAGGCAAGCAAGTAGAAAAAATCTTGCTTCTTCTCGATAACGTCGCCACCAAAGTAATAGTAGATTAATGCCGACAACGATAACCACTGTACTAGGATTACCAAGATTTGTAATAAACAGCATTAAATTATCTAAATTTGGATTGGCAAACTGATGTAGCCATAACAGAAAAGTAGTATCAAATCTAAAAGCATCTCGCTCTAAAACCTCTTCAGCCAGTTGTGCCAAAACAAAAAGGATGAGAAGACAACTAGTAAGTCCAACAATACCAATTGTCGCAATTAAGGGAGCCAAACGAGGATGTATATGACGTAACCAGAAGTTAGAAATTTTTCGAATCATACTTTAATATCATTTTTTTCGCTGTGCCTCTGGGGTTAAAAAGTAATTTATTTAACCCCAGAGGTGCAGAAAACACAAAGTAAAGAGATTGGAAAGGAATTTTTTAACTAAAATTTTTATCCACCTTGAAAAGGCTACTCCTAACTCTTAAATCCTAATTTTTTGATAAAGAGTCTCGCGTTGTTGGTAAGGTCGTCCTAAAGAAGCGATCGCAGTTTTTAAAGTTTCCACTTCCATACATGTACCGCCCAAAGCACCTGCCATTGTGGTGATATGCTCCTCCATCAAGGTGCCACCGATATCGTTGCAACCCCAAACTAGGGCTTCGGTTGCACCTGCAAGCCCCAGTTTTACCCAACTCTGCTGATGGTTGGGAATCCAATTACCCAAGTAAATCCGCGCCACAGCGCCTAGCAGCAGCGCATCGCTTAAAACTGGTTGATCGCGTCCAACACGGCGACGTAAGGGTTTGGGCGCTTCTTGACCAACAAAGGGTAATAAAATAAACTCTGTGATCTTTGCGGGATATCCCTGATTGATGGCGGTTTGTTGGAGCGATCGCAATTTTTCTAAATGCCCAATTTGCTGCTCGTGGGTTTCAATATGCCCAGATAACATGGTGCTAGTGGTATGTAAGCCTAATTTATGAGCGGTGCTGACAATTTCTAGCCAAGTGGCTGTATTAATCTTTTCTGGACACAGTATCCGCCTTACTTCATCGTCTAATACTTCTGCTGCTGTTCCCGGCATTGAGCCAACGCCAGCATCACGCAAAGCAATAATTACATCGGCATATTCAAGTCCATCAAGTCTGGCGATAAATTCCACTTCCTGAGGAGAAAAAGCATGGAGATGAATCTGCGGAAATTCCTGTTTGATGGTTTCCACTACCTTGAGATAGTAGGGCAAAGATTTACCATTTATCTGCGCTTGCGGATTTAACCCACCCTGCATACAGATTTCTGTAGCACCTCGCCGCACTGCATCTGTTGCCTTTTCCAAAATTTGCGCCGAATCTAACCAGTATGCACCGACATCACCATCATCTCGACGGAATGCACAAAAACTACAGTGTTGCTCACAAATATTAGTAAAGTTGATATTACGGTTAATTATGTATGTAACCGTATCGCCTGCTTGGGTGTGGCGGAGTGTATCGGATGTAGCACGAATTGCTGCGATCGCTTCTGGCTCTGTTTGTTGTAACAATACCACTCCCTCTTGGGGAGATAAGTCGTACCCCATTAAGGCACGCTCAAGAATTTTTTCCACAGAAATTTTCGTTAGCATTATTTTCTCAGTAAATCTTAAATTTAAGATCCAGTAATAAATAAAATTCTACTTAATAAATATACCAAGGTCTGGAGAATCCCATGCTCGAAGATAAGTTTTACCTTTAAAATTAATCTCTTGATATTTAGTGTTTTTACTTTTTTTAGTTTCCATCGAAATAATCCCACAAGGTTCAAAATCTTGATAAGAATCTTCTTTTTCTAAGACTGCCGAAATATTGGTTACATTAATATGTTGAATTTTAACCATTTCTTGATTCTTTTGCTGCCAAAGTACCCAAAAAGGATATTCCCAAGGGTCATTTCCCATTGATAGCCCAATAGTAGAGCATTTCTTTGAATTTAAAAACTCAACTGCTCCTATATAAGTATTTTTTAGGTAAGGTCTATTACTAAAATACTGCTCAATTCTCTGAGTTTGGAATATATTGTTGCTATAAACAATAGGTTTATACCTATTAGAAAATACCCAAGGTAATGATGATATTAGTAAAAACGTTACTATAACAATTGCTATTTTTTGCTTTTTAAGCTTAGATAAAACAACACCTAAGAATGGGGACATTAGGATGAAAAAAGGCAAATGAAGACGACTATTCCAGGCTTGCCATTTTACAAAGTAGCAAAATAGAAAAAATGTAGCTGCGGTAGTAATTAGATAATCTAAAATATTACTTTCTTGTCGAATATATTTTCTAGTTATGAAAATTGTAATACCTGTTATTATTAATGCAAGATGTAGTAAATTCCCGGCGCTATTTTCATTACCAGATATCCCAATTGTTGACAAACCTCCTGGGACAAAAAATGATTTTGAGAAAGTTATCCGAGGATCGTTAACATCGACACCGATAAATATATGGATAATTTGAATTAATCTATTTGTTATTCCATTCCATAAACCAATCGGTGTACCTATATGCAAAGCAATATTCCTCAAAATATTAGAAACTAGTATATTAATACCGAGTACTTCATTACGATAGCCTCCGGGTTCACCTAATGGCGAACCAAATAAATTGTAATTACGTAAATAGTGACTAATATTCAGTAATAAAGATATACTTCCTACTATTAAAGCTGGCTTCCATATTTTCCAGCGTAAACTTTTAATCTGGTAAAATCCAAACCAAATCAAGAAGGGAAATACATAAAAATAAGCAGTTCCTTTACTTAAAATAGCTAGTCCTATGCTACTACCAATATTAAATGAGTTCGTCCAAATCTCTCTTCTTCCTGCTTGGATAGCCGATAATAAGTAGTAGGCAAGACAAACTACCCAAAATGCAAGCACATAATCATTTTGAGTACTTGAAGCTTGCAAAATTCCCATAGGAATTGTTGCAGTTATAACAGCAGAAAAAACCTGACCTCGTAAATCTGCTTCAAGTTTTTTAGCAATTAATGAGACTGCAATAATACAGCCAATCATGCTAAACCATTGAACTAAGTTAACGAAATAGTCACCATCACTCAGAATTTGAAAGTGCAAAATTACGAACTCTGACCAAGGATTTTGATATAGCTGTGGAGTATAATTTGTTGGATAATGAGCAACGCTATAATTTTGTATCCAATGAGCGACACGACTCATGTGATAATCCATAGAATCCCAGTTGTTTGGTGGTGCGATGATGGCAATTAATCCAACTATTGCTACAAGGAAACCTACACCACATAATAGTAAATTTACAAAGGATGGGATTTGAATATTTTTATTTGCTTGGAAATAATTATTTTTCTCTAAAATCTTAGGCTTTTGGGAATTTAACCGAAAGCATATATAAATTAAGATGATACATATTAATCCCCAAGTTGCTAATATCCAGCCAAAAGTAATTAATTTAAAAACACTCAAAGATTCTGTGATTACAGCGATCAAAATTCCCCAGTAAGTAGATGTTAATATCAGCGATTCACGCCAATCGGTACGATTTTTATTAATTAACCAAAAAATAGCAATCCAAGAAAGGAGAGGCAAAAATATAAACATAATAAAAACTAGACGAATATTAATATTCGTAATTAATCAATGCTTGACAAGTATATGCAATAGCTTAGGTTTTCTTAGCACACTGTCTTTTTATGGTTTGCATAACCCATTAACAAAAAAAATAGTGTGGTTTTACCACAACTATTTTAATTTATTAATACAAATCGTTGTCTTAGGGACTTGCAAAAAATAAATTATCCCAAATTATTTATAGATTTTTAGGGACGCAAGACTTTGCGCCCCTACGGCTTAAGCATTGGTATTATTAATTTCTCGCGGTGTTCGTCGGTGCTGTATTAGCAATCCAATCGCCATACCAATGCCGACGAAGGCTGTAAAGTACAATAAACCAATTAATCGGATATATATTGGTGGTGCGATCGCTTCAACTTCCACTTCTTGCGCTACTTTTACTGGTGCAAATTGACGGTTAGATCCTGGTAAAGGAGTTGCTTCCACCTCGATTTTGTGGGGTGAACCATCAAAAAACTGTTCTTGCCATGTTAACTTACCTTGCTCGTCGGGAATACCTTTGTAGTCAAAGACTGTTAAGTTATGTTCTATAGCGATCGCTTTCACTTGCAACGCTACATCTGCGATCGGTTGTCCGGTTGCTGTATCTTTCACCTGTAACGCTAAATTTGCAAGTTTTCCGACAGTTGCGTTTTTATCTCCGTCAAGGCTAATTTCCAATCCCTGAGATTTCTGAGATGATGGTGCGATTACTTCGGTACTACTTGGGTGGTGTTCGCTGCCATGAGCTTCTGCAACTTCTGCACTAATATTGATAACTAATAGGGTTACTATAGCCACCACTGTCAATGCACTTAATAAAAGGCGTACTGACTGTGGTGCAATTTCTCCTTGTTGTAGTTCTCCTTGTCCACCGATAACCCAACCACCTAACAATCCAAGTGATAGTAAAATAGCTGCGATAACCACAAAATATTTATATTTGATTGGATTTTCGTGGACATTTAGATTTAAGGTTTGCTGATATGGAGCAAAAGCATTTGCTACTAAAGGTGATACATTCACCAATAGTTGGTAGTTACCACGAATGGGTAACATCTGCTGAATTTCTAACTTACCATCAGGTGCAGTAGCATTCATTTGCAGCAATTTTGTTCCCTCAACAATAGGAAAATCTGTTGTTAACCAAGGATTACGCGGTGGCGTTAAAATTTGTAAGCTAATTTTGGTATTTTCTAAATGTTTACCCGCAGCATCAACAGCTTGTAACGTCAGGGTAACAGGAGATTGTGGTTTTTCTGCCTCTGCTTCAAAGGGAAGAATACGTTCTAAAGGTGGGTTGGTAGAGAGTAGCACTCTGGATGTAGGAGTTTGGGAATTCCCTACAAAGGAATAAAGAATTGACAAGGTGATGCAAACAGCACTGATAACCCCAAAAAGTCGATATTTTTTCATAAAAACTGACGGTAAATGTGAAACTTTTGTACTTTTTACAACTTAAATCTCAATAGCAGTAGATGAAACTTACCCCATATTTTTATTACCAAGTAAAAGAATTATTCATAAATTCAGACACCATCCAAAATACAGTTAAGGTAATGCGGAGATAAAAAAGCATCTCTACATTACCTAAAAATTATTCTAAGCAAAAATACTGGTACGAAACCTGCGATATTTTAGCGTTGTAACTTTGTTATGTTACCTAGCAAAGTTTTTCATTCATCTAAAAAATCTTAGGATTATGATAATTTAGTGACATGCAACGCCTAATGTATGGTGACGCGCTGAGTGTGCTGTGTTATGAACCGCAGGATAGGTGGAGAACAGAACAGTCCAGATAACTAAAGAAGATAGCACCATATAAAGTGTTACCTGCACAGGCTTGGATAAGGTAATACCTGCGGTTTTCTGCAATACTGACATCTGAGAAAAAGTAGTCATTTTTGAGCTCCTATAATTAATTTGGGTAATTTATCAATCAAAAGGCATGATGCCACTTGATTGGAAAAAGATATACGATCAACTTTGGATCTGACAAGTGTGTATCAAATGTATTCTGTAATTCGACTTTAGTGAATACTATACTATCCTTTGAACATCGGCTCATCGGGATGTAGAAATCTCCACATAAAATCCATACAAATAACAAAAGAATGACACATGGATTTGAATGACGGCATTTTCAAAGCTGATAACACGAAGGTAACAGATTAAAATTAAAAATCAAAAATGCTCATGTTACCAAGCATCCAAAATTCCTTGAAATGTAATTTATGTTATCTCTAAGCCAATGAAATACACTACTGATCACCGATATTTGCTTGCTTGTCTCTATATCCAAGATGCTATTATACTCATTGTTTGTACTATAGGTATTGCTGAAGCAATAAGCATATCAGGAATAGGCATAAAACAGTTAGTTTTTGCTAAACATAATTTATACATAATTTAAGCGTAATAATACCGTTGAAATAAAGCAAGTTTGGCTAGAATTTTCAAAGACTGATTCTAGCTTGGTCTAGATTTAGCAACCCAAATAACAGTTTTTAAGCACTATCAAATTATTGACAATAATTATTAATTCCTCTAATATCTAAAAGCAATTGCAAATCTTTTGCAATTCTTTTTTGGTGCTAACCGTAACTAAATGTCATGCCCAACAACTTCGCTCTAGGTAACGGAAAGCCTTGGAGCCGCCGTCAATTATTGAAGCTGGGACTAGCAGGTGCTGGAGTGACTGGTGCAGCTGGACTTTGGCAGATGCAAAATCTACAAAGTAAGTCAATAGTCAAAGTGCCACCATTCAATAGGTCAGCACCAGACGATGTTACTAACCCAATGACGATGTTAAGGGATTTTGATTATGGGACGGTAAAGCAAGAAAATGGGCGGACTATCCGGGAATTTCAGCTAACTGCTGGTACTTCCATCATAAAGCTCAATAGTGCCGTCTCTTACAACATCTGGGACTTAAATGGTCGCATACCAGGGCCAACGCTACGGGCTAAACAGGGCGATCGCATCCGGGTACTATTTCTCAACAACGCGGGACATTCTCACTCTTTACATTTTCATGGCGTTCATCCAGCAGAAATGGATGGTGTTCGCCCAATCAGCAACGGCAAAGCCACGATTTATGAATTTGATGCTGAACCCTATGGTGTTCACTTATACCACTGCCATATTGAACCAGTCACCCGTCACATCGCCAAGGGACTGTACGGGATGTTTATCATCGATCCACCTACTCCCCGTCCCCCGGCTGATGAGATTGTACTAGTGATGGGTGGGTATGACGTAAATGATGATAGCCATAATGATTATTACGCCTTCAATGGTCTGCCCCACTATTACATGCATAACCCGATTCAGATTTACAAAGATCAGTTGATTAGGCTGTATGTTCTCAACATCATTGAATACGATCCAGCAGTGACTTTTCATCTCCATGCCAACTTCTTTGATGTCTATCGCTATGGCATGAGTATGACTCCTAGCGAGAAAACTGATGTGATTACGATGGGTATAGCAGAAAGGCACATCTTGGAATTTGCTTTTCGCTACCCAGGTAAGTATATGTTCCATCCCCATCAGGATGCGATCGCAGAAAACGGTTGCATGGGTCAATTTGAAGTACTTACTGAGAGCAACTCTCAAAATACCGTTAAAAAGTCTTAAATAAATAATTTGTCATTAATTTATTAAAATTTTAGTTCAACTAGTTGATAAAAACTGTCATTATATGTCAAAGTAAAGTTTACTACAACGTGTCAAACAAACTAGCTTCTACTAATAGTTTGAAATGTTTCAATTAATACCTTTTTAGTTGTGTGAGGAACAAAAATGATAAAAGTTCGTTATATCTGCTTAACTGTTGCAACTGCGGCAATAATTACCTTGAGTTCCTGTAGCAGTACACCAACCGCAGAAAATCCATCAGCACCAGTTGTTAGTACCCCAGCTACAGAGGCAGTAAGTAATAACAGTCATAGTGGTCATGGTGGCAAAGAAAAAATTAACATTAACACTGCTATTTTGTCAGAATTAGATAAATTTGAAGCCAAACTAGGTGTTCCAGCATTATCTAACAAAATCCAGGCAGGTCGTCCTTATGGTAGCCCAGAAGATTTAGTTACTAAAAAAGTAATTACTCAAGAACAATTTGACCAAATTAAAGACCAGGTTGGTGTTCAAGAAGTGGTACTCACGGGTGAGGCAAAAGATGTTGACTACATGAGTAAGTTGGGTTTAATGAAAGGGCATCTTTTGGTAGCACGAGAACTGCTAGATCAGAATCAGCCAAAACAAGCAGAACCTCATATTGGACATCCAGTTGAGGAAATTTATGTTGATGTAGAAGATCAACTTAATGAGCGCAAAGTCAAAGAATTTAAAACAACATTAGTAAGTTTACAAGATTTAGTAAAATCTAGTCCGAAGGATAGCAAAGTTAAAACTAATTTTACTTCTTCAGTGCAAGCAGTTGACGGAGCGATCGCAGCTTTGCCAGAAGCTCAACGCTCAAAACCAGGATTTGTGCTACAGGTAATTAACGAACTGCTAGATTCAGCTAACTCCGAATATGGCGCTGCGATCGCCAATGGTAAAATAACCGCGCCAATTGAGTATCAAGACTCCCGTGGTTTTGTCGTTTACGCCAATGATTTATACAAAGGAATTTCTAGTCAAGTAGCTCAAGCAGATCCCGAAGCACAAAAAGCGATCGATTCTAGTTTCGCTGAACTAATAAAAGTTTGGCCCAGCGCCATCCCACCAGCAAAAGCAGTCAAAACACCTACTGATGTCACCAAGCTGGTGAAAACCATTGAGGAAAACTCTCAAAAAGTAGTTGACAAATCCAATACCCAAGCACAGCGATAACACTTTGTTTTAATGGAAAGCTGATGCGAAGGAGTTTAAAATAATGAAATCGTTAAGAGTTAGGGGTTATGAATTAAGAGTCCTGAGTTAAGAACCCCGATTTGCTAACTCCTGATTTCCAACTCCTTACTCCTAACTCCTAACTTCTACCTAATTACACTCCATTCGTTACTTGAACCAAGAACTGATGCAAGAACTTGACTATAAAAAGACTATTGACTTGCTAAACGCCATCATGGAATTTGAACTAGCAGGAGTAGTGCGTTATACACATTATTCTTTGATGGTGACTGGCCCTAACCGTATTCCAATTGTGGCTTTTTTCAAAGCACAGGCAAGCGAGTCTTTACTTCATGCTGAACAAGTAGGAGAAATTCTTACCGGTTTAGATGGGCATCCCTCTCTGAAAATTGCCCCAATGGAAGAAACTTACCAGCATAAAGTCAAGGATATCTTGGAAGAAAGCTTATCCCATGAAAAAAAGGCATTGGATCTGTATAAAAATCTGCTCGAAACTGTCACCAATGCTAGTATTTATCTTGAAGAATTCGCTCGCGGCATGATTGGGCAAGAAGAGATGCATAATCTCGAACTGAAAAAGATGCTACGCGATTTTAGCTAATAGTCATTAGTCATTGGTCATTAGTCATTGGTCATTAGTCATTAGTTAAAAACAAATTCAAATGACATAGACGCGCCAGCGGCTACTCTTCGAGAACGCCAAGGGCGAACCCGCAGGGTAGGCCAACTGACTAATGACAAAAGACAAAAGACAAAGGAAAAAAGATGGATTTTAGTACTGCTCTACCTACTTTTGTAATAACGCTCCGAGAAGGAGTAGAAGCGGCCCTTGTTGTTGGTATCGTGCTAGCTTTGCTGAAAAAAGCTAAACAATCCCGACTAAACTCTTGGGTATATGCTGGTATCGCCGTTGGCATTGTTGTCAGTGCTTTTATAGGTGTGCTATTCAGTTGGCTAATTCAAATACTGGGAGCAGCGAATCCTCAATACACCTCGGTAGTTGAGCCAGCCTTGGAAGGTGTATTTAGCGTATTAGCGATCGCAATGCTCAGTTGGATGCTAATCTGGATGACTAAACAAGCCAGATTCATGAAAGCTACGGTTGAAGGAGCAGTAACAGAAGCACTGACACAAAACTCAAATGCTGGCTGGGGTGTTTTTACTTTAATTTTAATTGCCGTTGTCCGCGAAGGCTTTGAAACTGTTCTGTTCGTTGCTGCTAATTTTCAACAGGGATTTATGCCAGCATTGGGTGCTATTGCTGGTTTGGTAGCAGCAACAGCCATTGGAGTGCTGCTATTTAAATGGGGTGTCAAAATTAACATCCGCCAGTTTTTCCAGGTAATGGGCGTTTTCTTAGTGTTGATTGTCGCTGGGTTGTTAGTTTCAGCCTTGAAACACTTTGACGAAGCTGTGGCTAACCTTGCCCTTAGCAGTCGTGCCACAGAAAGCTTTTGTTTCTATTACGAACGTTTTACAAAAGTCCACTCCTGTATTTTGGGGCCAATGGTTTCAAATACTTCCACAATCTTGCCTGACGAACAGTTTCCTGGGATTATTCTCAAATCTTTATTTGGTTATAGAGACAATCTCTACCTTGTACAAGCAGTTGGATATGTGACCTTTTTACTCACCATTGGAGGACTGTATTTCCGCAGCCTTGGAGGTGCTTCTCCTGAAGGTAAAAAAAATATCCCCTTTGGTCAAAAACCAATTAGTTCTGCAAAAGATTAAAAGTACAAACAACTAGAACCCCGATTTATTAAACGCGATGTGCAACTTATCCTTAGAACCCCTCTCCAAATCTCTCCCCCACAGGGAGAGAGGCTTTGATTCTTGCTCCCCTTCCCTTGTAGGGAAGGGGTTGGGGGTTAGGTCTGAGAGAAAGTTGCACACGGTGTTATTAAATAAGTCGGGGTTCTGAAGCCTTACAATTTTCATAAATTAAGATTACTAATTATATTTAATTCAACTAAGTGCCCTGGGGTGCGAACAACACTTGCTTAAGCTGCTGACAAGCCTTTTCAATTGCATCTATACTACCCGGATTGACCAAACCAAAATAATCAAACACATAAACTCGGTTATTTTTAGTTGCTTGTAGTTGCTGCCAAAAAGCTTCCTTTTTCAGTGAATCTAAAAGTGCTGCTTCTGAATTCCCTTGTAGGGGATTAACCAAAATTATCACCTCTGGATTTGCTTCTAAAACTTTCTCAGCAGAAAGCGTCACATAACCACCAATTGGACTTTTTCCTTGTAAATCTGCTGCTATATTTTTCGCCTGAAATTTTGCCAACAAATCCCCTGCCCAACTATTTTTATTCGGCGCTAAGATTGGTTGACGACTAACCAGCGCTAAAGTAGAAAAACCTTGAGTTGGCTTTTCTGGCAAGAAAGTTTTATAACGATTTAACAAAGGCAGAGGATCGGCATCAATTTTTTTAGCAAGGGTTTTAGTAAGTTCTTCTAGAGATTCCCAGTTATTCACCTTAGTGAGAAAGGTGTTAATTCCTAGCTGCTGAAGTTTTTGAATTGGGATGTTAGAAAAACCTTCTGCGCCAATAACTAAATCTGGCTTTAGTGCTACAACTTTTTCTAAGTTTGGTGGGTTTTGTCCTTCACTAACACGGGGAATATCTTTGAATCTTGAGTCATTCTTAAATAATTTGCTACCAGTGATTCCGACAATTTTTGTGGAATTAAGTCGAGAGATGATATCAGCAGAAAGAGAAGAAAGAGCAACAACTCTTTTTACCGATCCTGTTGGTAGTTGTTGAGAATTTGCGTTTATCGTCTCAGTAGGGTTTATGACTTTTATTTGTGACTGCTGAGTGGTTGCAGTCGTGCAAGCAGCTAAAACTATACTCATCAAAAGTGCTAAAGCAGATAAGAGCCAACGACGATGCATATTAAAATTCCTTCTGGGGTAATAATTGTGTAAGAAGCATACTCAGCAACACATTCAAAAATCGTCAATGTAGCTTTTAGCAATATAGCTATAAAGTACCAAACTGGATCGACGAAGCCAGAGATTGAAAAGATGTGGCTAATGGCAACAACTAAAAGTCAAGCTATTCTTGCTTCAAAAAAACTACTAATTTTGGCAGATTTTGACTAACTAAGGTAGAGGCGGAATCTACCTAATAGTAGACTAGGCTTGCTTTGTATTCAGATGTTTTATACTTCCCTATATGCGTTTATGTCTTTATAAAAAAATGCGGCAACACAAATAGGGGTTTGGCAGTCTTGGAAAACAGGTTTTAAACCCTTGCTGCTTACTTATATAATTCGATACACGTTACCTACAATTATCTGAATTGGGGTCGATGATTATTGTGTCCATCTACTGGTAGATATGTCTAACCATCCTTTAAGCGTTGCAAGATCAACATTATTTTGGCGGCGTATACTCGCCGTTGTTTTCACTACGAGTTCGTTGCTCCCCAACTTTGGAACCGAACCAGCAAGGGCGCAAGTAACCCAATATTGTCAGTTATCATCGTCGGCGGCGAAAGAAAAAGAAAACTTACGTTTATCAGCTCTTAAAGGCAATCAAGATGCCCAAACCCGCTACCAAAACTTAATAAAAAAACAGGCACAGGAATTACAGGAGTGCCGCACTCGGACTTGGCCACAAATCCAAGCTGTCTGGTTACGCTTGTATCCTTGTGACATTCAGCCAGGAATAGTTGACCAGATTATGGATCGGATTGTCAACCGTGGCTATAACCAAGTGTATGTGGAAGTATTTTATGACGGGCAGGCATTATTGCCAGCAAAAGCTAACCCGACAGCTTGGCCTTCTGTAATTCGCACTCCAGGGACAGAAAACGCTGACTTACTCGCCACAGCAATTCAAAAAGGTCGGCAACGTGGTTTGAAGGTCTACGCCTGGATGTTTACTAACAATTTCGGCTATACTTACGCCCAGCGACGAGATAGAGAAAGTGCGATCGCTCGAAATGGTAAAGGTCAAACCAGCCTATATGTCGTAGATAACGGCTCTCAACTATTTATCGACCCCTACAACTCGCAAGCAAAAAGCGACTACTACCAATTAGTAAAAGAAGTTTTGCGTCGTCGTCCAGATGGCTTGCTATTAGATTATGTGCGCTATCCGCGCCAAGCAGGAAGTGATTCCATCGCTACCAAAGTTTCAGATTTATGGCTATTTAGTCCCGCAATCCAAGAAGCTTTATTTAAACGGGCACTGAATTACAAAGGGCTGGACTTAATTCGACGCTATTTGAGCAAGGGATATGTCACCGCCGGAGATATCGCGGAAATCGATAAACTTTATCCCCAGGAAGGGGAACCGCTTTGGCAAGGACGCATTCCCCCACCAGCGCAAAAATCAATTCTGTCTGCAACCGACAGACAACCGCTTTTGCAATGGGAATTATGGCAGCTAGCAGTTGCTCACGCCATGCAAGGAATTCTAGATTTTGTCAACATAGCCAGTTATCCAGCAAAGCAGCAAGGTGTTTCCACGGGAGTAGTGTTTTTCCCTGATGGCAACCAAACTGTAGGACAAGGGTATGATTCTCGCTTACAACCTTGGGATCGTTTTCCCGCTACATTAGAGTGGCATCCCATGTCTTATGGGAATTGCGGTAATGTCACTTGTATTGTGGCGCAAGTGAAACGGGTTTTGAGTATGACAAAACCAGGTACAAAAGTGATTCCAGCTTTAGCTGGCAAATGGGGAGAATCGGTCAGTAATCGTCCATCCCTTGAAGTGCAAATGCAGGCACTCCGCCAATTTGCGCCCCAACTGAAGGGAGTTAGCCATTTTGCCTATTCTTGGCAATATCCTGAGAATGATAATGATCGCAAATTCTGTCGCATTCGGTAAATAACATAATTCAGGAGGGGCTAAATGCCCCGCTACCGCTAACAGAATTCAGAAGGAAAATTTCCCTCATTTACCTTATTCCCACTAATTGATTCTGAATTCTGGAGCTTCTTCAACTAACTTAAAGCTAAATCTTCTGGTGTATTACAGTTAAACAGCATTTCGGGTTCTGCTAAAGGCAAAACTTCCACAGGATATTGCCGCAGCCATTGCTGAAACGATCGCCCCCCTTGGTTGATAAACTCTAAAAGTTGTGGCAAACAGCGACGGCGATAGAAACCACACAGAGGTTCCCAACCTTTGGGATTATGAGCTAAAGCTGCGATCGCATTATTCCCCACGCTATCAAGTCTAGTTACCCAATCTTGCAACACCTCAACCCGCAACCTCGGCAAATCGCAAGCCAGTAACAACACCCATTCTGTCTGCACTTCGGCTAGTCCTTGAGCAAAACCAACTAAAGGCCCGTGAGATATAGATTCTCCAGATAAAGGTACTTCTCGGATAAATTGGCAACCAGGCAAAAGCAAATCTTGATAGCGTTCTGGCCAGGGAGTTACTACATAAACAGCCTCAGTACAGCTTTCAGCAATCCCACAAACTCGCTGTAACAACGGCACTCCTTGAATGGAAATCAAGGCTTTATCTTGACCCATCCGAGAACTTTTACCGCCTGCTAATACAATTGCTGTTAATTCGCTTCTGGTCGTCATTGCCTCATGCCCCATGCCCCATGCCCATCATCCCCGATTTTGACTTTTCTCTACTTGCTGTAATAAATGTTCTACACTTTCTGCTGGAGCAAGACACTTCAAACCTTGGCAAACTAAGCCAACGCTTCCCTCTGGTAAATCAGATGTCACGGCAAATACAGCCGTTGGTAGAAACTTGGGGATCAGCGAGTTTATTTGCTCAGTGGTGCTACGAATCAAGGTAGAATTACGATACCAATCCAAAGCTGTAAACAAGCTGGGACAAGCTTGGGGAGAGCGATGAATTACACTCTTAAAAGCTTTCAAACCAAGTTCCGCTAAATCCAAATAATCTAGATTATCGGTGAGTAAAGCGAGACGGACAAGATTAGCGATCGCAATTCCATTCGCTGATGGTGTAGCATTATCCACGTAACTGCGTTCTCTGACAATTAAATCTTGACTAGAATCGCTTGATGTGTTATTGTAACCACCTAATTCTACACTCCAGAGAAATTCGTTGAATTCATCTTGAATAGCGATCGCATTTTCTAACCATTGCTTATGCTCAGGGTTGGAAGCTTGTAAATCTAGGAGAGCTTTAATAAAAAAGGCGTAATCTTCAGATTGCGCTAAAACGGTTGGTTCGCCTTGATAGTTGAGTCGCTGGAAACGCCCATCAACAAACTGATTTTCCAAGATAAAATTCGCTGCTCGTACTGCTAATTCCAAATATAGTGGTTGTTGGAAAACACCAGCAGCCTTAGCCAGCCCGGAAATCATCAAGCTATTCCAGGCGACAATCATCTTCGTATCTGTCACCGAGGGAATACGACCTGGCCAATTAGCAGTTTTTGCTTCTTGGTTGTTACGAGCCGGGGGAAAAGTTTCTAGCAACTCAGAACTAACGCCATAGCGAGCGGTAAACAGCTTGTTCAGTGCTGCTTCTAGCGTTGCACTCAGTTTCCCAGAATTCCTTCTTTGTAAAACATTACGTCCTTCAAAGTTGCCGTTAGGGGTAACAGTAAATTCTTCTTGCAATTCCGTTAATTCTTCAGGCGTTAACAGTTCTTGAACTTCGCTGTAACTCCAAACATAAAAAGCTCCTTCTTCTGGTTCTACCGCCGTAGGTTCAGTGAAGCTGTCGGCATCTTGAGAAGCATAGAAGTAACCTTCCGGTGCGGTCATTTCCCGCTTCAGCCATTGTACAGTACCAGCAACTGCTCTCTCAAACGCTGGTTCCTGTACTCCTGCACTCCATAAATTTCCGAGATACTCCACAATCTGTCCATTGTCGTAGAGCATCTTTTCAAAGTGCGGTACTGTCCAAGTTGGGTCAACAGTATAGCGATGAAAACCACCACCTACATGGTCATAAATGCCTCCCAGCGCTAAATCTAGTCCTCGCTGGGTACAAACTTGCTTGCCATCATAACGAGATTCAAAATTAAATCGAGTTCCCCGCAGAGCTAATTCTGTATAGGGAATCATCGGAAAGCTATTACCAGATTGACCAGGAGTAATTACACCTGTGCTGGTTTCCCAACCTTGGCGGAGTAATTCACGGTCTTCAAGCTCATCTGTTGTACTATCTTGCAACACCGCAGACGTGAGCAGAGACTCAATAATTAAGGCTTTGCGTTGCTGTAATTCTGCTTTTTCGGTGTCGTAATAACGGCGAAGGGCTTGCAACACCTGCAAAAATCCAGGACGACCATAGCGCGGGTCTACAGGGAAATAAGTCCCAGCGTAAAACGGCACTAAATCTTCTGGGGAAAGAAAGATATTCAAAGGCCAACCCCCCTGACCGCTCATCATCTGCAAAGCTTGCATATAGATGCTATCGAGGTCAGGTCTTTCTTCCCTGTCTACTTTGATGGGAAGATAATTGGTATTCATGTAGTCAGCGATCGCACTATCAGAAAAAGCTTCGCCTTCCATGACAGTACACCAATGGCAACTAGAATAGCCAATAGAAAGAAAAATCGGTTTATTTTGCGCCCTTGCAGTTGCAAGCGCTTCGTCACACCAAGGCCACCAATCAATGGGGTTTTCGGCGTGTTTGCGGAGATAGAGGCTCTTAGCTTCAGCAAGGCGATTAGTCATGATCAAATGCAAATAGTTGCCTTCTTTGCTCAGTCTACCTTTTTCCCAAGACTGTTAACCTAGACAGCTATGTATATGCAAGATAATCCTACAAGCGACTTACCCCTTGGGTAGGAGTAGTGTATGTCACTGATATCGCCGACACCTGTGTAAGTTGTGAAATATTTTATTGAAAAGATCGCAATAGCAAGCTGACAATATTTGGTGGCGTTTCTGGCACAGGTGATGCTGTCTTTGACTGAATTAAAGTATTTGGGCTAAGTCCTGCTATCAGGTGGAGCAAGAAGGTGATGATGGCGGCTTGTATAAGTTTTTCCAGCATGGCACGTCTCTCTCTGAGTGGATAGCATTTCAATTAGGACTGGTTATTCTGAATACACCTCGTACTATCGATTTACCGAATCTAACAAAAATAACTTGATAATTGCTGAGGGAAATCCTAAAAAAATGTTTAAAATGTTACAGAAATTTAACACAAGTCCCTAAGCAAGTTTGATTTCGGTTATCGGTTTAATGACTACATCGCCAAAGTTATCTAGCAAAGGTCGAGATGATGAAATTGGCGATAATTAGAGTTTTTTGATTTGTTCTTCCCTGCATGGGATATTCTCTTAGACAGCTTTTGCGGCTAAAAAGTGCCCTTAAAGGTTGAAAAAGAGGCAAGGGAGCAGGGAGCAGGAAGCAGAGGGCAGGGAGCAAGGGAAAATGTTGAAGCAGGCAACAGAAGCAATTCATTTATAGGATTCGACCCCGGATGAATTGAAACCACTGAAGTTTCGTACCCTGCGGGAAGCTGACGCAACAGTGTTCTTGTCTTAAAACCTTTCCCTGGTTGGTCGCGGCAGGAAACAGATAGCGCCGGCGGCAAGCGAATCTGCGAGCGTCGGGCAGTTTTTCTTCTGCCTTCCTCAATAAAAATTTAAGTTATATGCTTGAGAACAGTAGAGATAAACCCCAGTTTCGTGCTGTCACCGATAAAATGTATTTAAAGTAGCCATAAACACGCTTCCATGATTCCTATCGTTATTGAACAATCGGGTCGAGGTGAACGCGCCTTTGACATCTACTCACGGCTGTTACGTGAGCGCATCATCTTTTTGGGACAACAAGTTGACAACAACATTGCTAACTTGATTGTTGCCCAACTGCTGTATTTGGATGCTGAAGACCCGGAGAAGGACATTTATATGTACATCAATTCTCCCGGTGGTTCGGTGACGGCTGGTATGGGCATTTTTGACACTATGAAACATATTCGCCCTGATGTCTGTACAATTTGTACCGGATTGGCGGCGAGTATGGGCGCTTTCCTCCTCAGCGCGGGTGCTAAGGGTAAGCGGATGAGTTTACCCCATTCTCGGATTATGATTCATCAACCTCTCGGTGGCGCTCAAGGACAGGCGACTGATATTGAAATTCAGGCGCGGGAGATCTTGTACCATAAGCAACGGCTAAATAACTATTTAGCTGAACATACAGGTCAACCAATTGAGCGCATTGCTGAAGATACTGAACGTGACTTCTTCATGTCACCAGAGGAAGCCAGGGAATACGGTTTGATTGACCAAGTGATTGACCGTCACGCTGCTGGTAGCCGTCCAGCTGTTGCTGCTGTGAATTAATAGTCACGATTAAATGGTGATTTACCACTTTTAATTCCCTTAAACCTCAAAAATAACCCCTCTTCAGTTATGAAGAGGGGTTATTTGAGTTCAAAACTCGATTTAGAAGTTGCAAATCAAAATCCTGCGCTTGAGTCTGGCTGAGATTGCAGGTATTTGAGAAATCCGTGTAATTCTTCTTCAGTTAGCAAAGTACGTCCCCGTTTACCGTAGGTTTTAATCAGATGCTCCCGTCCCTGTTCTGGTGTCCATCCTAAGCGGTGCATTGCGACATCTACATTAGCAATTAGATCCGACAAATCTGCTGGTTGAGTTTTCTTTTTTCTCCTTCCTGTTCCTGTCAGAGGGACTACATCCTCTTTCATCCAACATAATCGTTCGATTTCAGTATTAATTTCCCCCTGCTGTTGTGTCCAACATAACTGTTCGGTGTCAACATCAATTTTGGCGATCACAACTTCATCTAACAGTTGAGATTCAAGATATTGAAGAAATTCTAGTAATTCTACTTCTGTGAGTAAAGTACGCGATCGCTTACCATAAGTTTTTTTGAGATGCTCTCGTCCCTGGTCTATTGTCCAGCCTAATCGCTGCATCTCAACATCTGTTTGAGCAATTACTTTAGCAAAATTTACAGGTTCCATAACTTCGTCACTGTTTTAACAGCCTGCATCATTTGTCATTTGTGATTGTTAAAGACAAATGACTAATGACAAATGACAAATTAAAATCCCGCTATTGGGTCAGGCTGCGATTGGAGGTATTTGAGGAATCCGTGTAATTCTTCTTCAGTTAGCAAAGTACGCCCTCGTTTACCGTAGGTTTTAATCAGATGCTCCCGTCCCTGTTCTGGTGTCCAGTTTAAACGCTGAAGTTCGACATCTGTTTTTGCAATCACATCCGATAAATCCACGGGTTCAGCTTTCTTCTTTCTCTTTCCTGTCACTGACTGGGTAGGGACATCCTCTTGAGGGCTGTAACTCCGAGGTGTAAATGGTGTGACATTATTAGCAGAAATTGCTGGAAAGGTTTGATTTTCTGGCTCGTTATTAAACGTTATTTCTAAGTTTTCAACTGGAGGATCGAATTCTAGCTCCCGGTTGGTAGCCACAGGAAAGTTTTGACTTAAATCTTGGCTATAGTTATCGCTTGGTAAAGGCACAGCACTACTGTATTCGTACTGTTCGTTACTGGTTGTTACTACTTCTGGTTTGATGTTGCGGACTTTGGAAGTCGGTATAGATATTTCTTTGTCGCTAACCGCTGGCCATTGACTACCTACAAAATCCCCAGCTTTCGTAGAAGAATAAGTAGATTCACCCAATCCACCTTTGGTATTCAAGGAGGGATTTAGCTGCGCTGGAGAAATTGAATTTGAGCTAAATTCCACTGATTCTGGTGGCGAATTTGTAATACCCAAAACTATCAACGCCCTAGTTCTGGCCTGGTCTTCTGCTGCTTCTACTGTTTCTGCTGCTGCCATACCCGTCGCACGGGTTACGCCTTCAATTTGCACGCTTGCCCGGACAATATATTTTCCTTGAAAAATTTGCACTAATTCAGAAATCAAGCTGCCGTTGGGATACAAGCTCTGGAATTGAGCCAACATAATACTACTACCAATCTAAATCTTTTGGGACTTGGGATTGGGGACTGGGATAGGGGAAAGAATTGTTTTAATCCTCATCCCTAATACCCAATCCCCAGTCCCTTTTAATGCTTTGTCTAGTGTCCCAATTGTAGCAGTAGCTGTTTTTTGACGAAATTTTTGGCTAGTGCTAACTTATCTGGGTAGTCTTGCCTGCAATGCTATACTAATTACCCAACTAGATATCTAGAACTATTTTCTGGAAGTGCGCTCTAAATCTACAATAATGGAGATAAGGTTCGCCCTCACTGCTAATTAAGCTGCTCACCTAATTGTTACCGATTCTACATGTGGGAAAATTGGGTTCACCGGCAGTTCCTCCTAGTTAAAAATCAGATTCTAATGGCGTAAAACTACCTTCACTCTAGACAATCAAACACCTGTAGTTTCCACGCCACTTGCTTTACTTGGGGAAACCCCAGACGCTCGATGACTCGCTAACGACGGGAACCGCCATCGCGCTTCGCGTCTCCCCTTCTCCCAAAGGGAGAGGCTAACGCCAAGGGAGAAGACGGGGGCTGCCTCACCGCAGTGGCTCCCCTGCATAGCGCTTTTGGGCAGTATGGATTCTCTAAACCCAACTTCTCAAAAACCCGTCGCGTAATTCACTAGCGGGGCTAAATTGTAAAATCAGGCGTGTAATCTTAAGTTTGGTTAGGTGAAGTGACTTGAACGCAGGTGAATTCTGAGAGCATCGTGCAGTGAGAAGTTCGTAGATGCCCAGAGTTGTCCGTGGGTAGGCTTCCTTTGCTCGGAACTGCCGGAGTAGTTTCTCGCTCTTGCTGGCTTGGGTTTCCTTTCCTTAGAACTTAGGAAGCCTTGCCTCTGGGCAATTCGTTTCCAGCTTGTTTCTGTAAGCCGTGAGGGTATACAGGAATGAACCAGATTAAACAACAAATGATGTTTTGACCAAAGGTCGGTTCACTGCATGGAATTTTCAATCGCTACACTCCTTGCCAATTTCACCGATGATAAATTGGTAGCTCGGAAGGTTTTAGAAAAGAAACTTGGCTGTGAAGATGAAAAAAGTTTACAAAAACTTCACATTGCCTTAGATGTTCTTGAAAAAATCGGTATTTTGGCCAAAGAACGGGGCAAATACCGTCGTGTTTCAGAAGAGGGAATAATCGAGGCAAAACTCCGTTGTTCTAGTAAAGGCTTTTGCTTTGCTATTCAAGATGTGGAAGGAGCCGAGGATATTTACATCCGCGAAAGTCATTTGAGTAATGCTTGGAATGGCGATCGCGTTTTGGTTAGAGTTCTCAAAGAAGGCAGCCGCCGTCGCTCTCCTGAAGGAGAGGTTAAGCTGATTCTAGAACGTTCCAACCACACGTTACTGGCACGAATTAAGCAGGTGGAAACTGGTTTCCGGGCTGTGCCTTTAGACGATCGATTGCTATTTGAACTCAAGATCCAACCTAACGAGGTAAAGTTGGAAGAAGCGATCGACCACCTTGTTCATGTGGAAGTTTTGCGTTACCCGTTGGCACAATATCCTCCCCTTGGTCGAGTGGTGCAAATCCTCGGTAGCGATGCCGAAGCTGCTGCTGATATAGATTTAGTTACTTGCAAACACGACCTTTCCCGGACTTTTCCCGATCATGTTCTCGAAGCAGCCGCCAAGTTGCCCAAAAAGCTACTCAAAGCAGACCTGAAAAATCGGCTAGATTTGCGTAATTTGTTTACTCTCACCATTGAAGGAGTAAATGGCGATACCAAAGTTATAGAAAACGCTTTTAGTTTAGAAAAAAACTTAGCCGGAAATTGGCTTTTGGGCGTTCATATCACTGATGTTTCTCACTATGTCCAACCTGACGAAGCCCTAGATAGAGAAGCACTCAAACGGGGTAAATCAGTGTATCTGGGAGAATTAGTACTGCCAATTTTGCCCCCAGTTGTGGCAGAACGCTGTTCTTTAATACCTGGGAGCGATCGCTTAACTATCTCTTTTTTAATTACCATTGATCCCCAATCTGGAGAAGTGTTGGAGTGGGAAATTCAACCCAGCGTCATCAACGTAGAGACTGCACTGACCACAGAACAAGCTCAAGCAATTCTTACAGGTGAATCTCAAGTTCAATCCCCACAGGTCGTCCAAATACTGCAAGACCTCCAAGCCTTACAAACAGGCGTGAAACAGGTACGGTTGAATCGTGGTAGCCTCCAGTTGAATCTACCGCCCAGCCAAAACGCCTACTATGACGAGGGGATTCTCGGCGCTGTGGTGGTGAATGATTTACCAGTGCGATCGCTACTCACGGAGTTGGTACTGTTAGTTAATCAACTGTTCGCAACTCACTTAAATGCTCTTGGTGTTCCGGCTATCTGGCGAGTCCAAGGTACTCCTGATGTTGAAGATGTCCAGGAAATGCTGAAATTGGCAGTCAATTTAGGCGTTGACCTCACACTAGATCCAGAAGTCGATATCCAACCCTTAGATTACCAACATTTGACCACAGCTTTTGCTGAATCTCCCTCTGAGCAAGTTCTTACTTACTTATTACAAGATACACTTAAGCCTTCTGCGTACAGCACCACCAAAGGATCTCACTTTGGTCTGGCACTACCGCAATATGTCCACTTTAGCGCTCCCTTGCGGCGTTTCCCAGATTTGCTGATGCAGAGAGTGTATTACACGCTACTCGAAAACGGACGCGATCGCCGCAATACCCGTGTCAGAGAACGCGTTAACCTGCGCCACTCCTCCAGCCACGAGGAAATTAACTGGAACGTTTTACCCCCAGAATTGCAACAAGAACTCCAAAGCGATTTGACTAGGGTAATTGTCCAAATCAACGACCGAGAAAAAGAAGTCCAAGAAGCTGAAGCCGATTTAGCCGGACTGCAAAAAGCCCAACTGATGAAGCAACGCATCGGCCAGGTATTTCAAGGCGTGATTACCGGCGTTCAATCCTACGGTTTCTTTGTGGAAATTGAAGTACCAGCAGCCGAGGTAGAATCCAGCAGTAATCCTGGTGTGCCTTTGAGGGTAGAGGGATTGGTACACGTCAGTTCTCTCAAAGACGATTGGTATGAATATCGCGCTAGACAACAGGCACTGTTTGGTCGCAAAAATCGCGCTTCTTATCGATTAGGCGATCGCGTCGCCGTCCAAGTTAAGAGTGTCGATTACTACCGTCAACAAATTGATTTGGTAACTGTTGGCAGCGATGGCCTAGCTAAAGGGATAACTGGTAATGGCTCCAATGAGGAGCTTTCAGACCTGTATTTACCAAATGATATAGAGCCCGATGACCTAGATCCTTACTCTGAAGACGAGTAAAATCCCCTAAACTTCACGTGTCAAATAACAGCAAACCTCTCATTTTAGGCGTATCGGGCGCATCTGGTCTGATTTACGCTGTTCGCGCGATCAAATTTTTGCTAGAAGCGGATTATAGTATTGAATTGGTTGCCTCTAAATCTACTTACATGGTTTGGCAGTCAGAACAGGAAATTCGGATGCCACCAGAACCAATTCAACAAGAACAATTTTGGCGAGAGCAAGCTGGAGTCGCCCTTTTGGGTAAACTCCGTTGCCATCCTTGGGGTGATGTTGGAGCCGGGATTGCGAGTGGTTCCTTTGCCACTCTGGGGATGATAATTATTCCATGCAGCATGAGTACAGTAGCAAAGCTAGCGGTTGGCTTGAGTTCTGATTTACTAGAACGGGCAGCAGATGTCCAACTCAAAGAAGGGCGAAAGCTGGTCATTGTCCCTCGTGAAACGCCTTTTAGCCTCATTCACCTGCGTAACTTAACCTCTTTAGCTGAAGTTGGAGTTAGAATTGTCCCCGCTATTCCCGCCTGGTACCATAATCCCCAAACCATTGAAGATTTAGTTGATTTTGTAGTTGCCCGTGCTTTAGATCAACTAGATATTGACTGCATCCCAATTCAAAGGTGGGAAGGTCGTCGCTAACGCCCCTAGTGGACTAATCGGAAATTTCACAATAGTCCTAAAAGGGTAATGATAGAGATGGCTGATAGTGTCAGTAGTCAGTGAACAGTAATTAGTGAAGAGTAATCAGACTGATAACTGACCACTGACCACTGACAACTAACCACTGACAATTGACAATTGACAAAATTGCTATGGCTGTAATTCGCTTAATTCTATTGGTGGCGGTACTGGGAGGACTAACGCTGTTGTTAGTTCAAAATTGGTCGCCTGTCCTATCGCTAGTATTTTTGGGCGTGCGAACTCAACCATTACCACTAGCGATATGGATTTTGTTCAGTACTACTACAGGTGCTTTCACATCTATATTGATTGCTACCTTGTTTAACTTATCCAATTATTTTGGGGCAGGACAACGCCAAACTCCTAACCGCCGAAGCACAACTTCGCCTCGTGCAAAGGCAACCCAAAGAGAAGAATCTACATCTCGTGCCACTCCTCCACCAGCTAGTAAAAAAGAAGAGCCTACTAGTGATGAATTTGATGATTGGGAGACAAATGGCAGTAGAGATGATGATTGGAACTTTGATGAAAAGTCCGAGGAAGCGCCTAAACCTAATCCTCAAGCTCAACCTGCTAGAGACTCGAAAATCTACGAACGTCAATCAGAAGCCAAAAGCAGTTCTCAGTCTGGTTCAGTTTACTCCTACAGCTACCGTGAGCCCAAAAATACGGCTGTGGGAAAAACTGAATCCGTTTATGATGCCGATTACCGAGTAATCATCCCCCCTTATCAACCACCCACAACTAATCAAGCGGATGACGATGATTGGGAATTTTTTGATGATGATGAGGATTTTGAGGATGATGATAAACGCCCCCGTCGGTAAGACATAGTAGGCTAAGTCTCTACTTGATTCCACACCTCTCTCTAGACTCCTGCTTGACCTTACCAGTCATGGCAGCTTCCTGCAAAGCCATGAAAGCATTTAAATCTTCCAAGTCATACGGAGTAGTCAACAATTGTCGTAGTTGATTTTCAGCTTCCACTGTCAAATAGCCAGTTGCTAAAGCTTTTTGTACAACGTCACGAATTCGATTCATAGTTGACGCCTCATTCATCCTATATTTATTCATTCAGGCTTATTGGGGTGAAATATGCAGTAGTTTTTGTGTCGAAACTTCTTTCTTTACAAAGCTTTTTTGGGCGATCGCAGAATACTAGTCATTATTTACACCTTTTTCAGAAACATTTAATTGGGCAGGACTTGTTATAACTAGATTTTTAGACTAACCATACCGTGCTATTAGAAACACAGTATTTTGTATACTTAAAATTATGCACCAGAGTGAAAATTCGGATTATTTAGATAGACAGAAATTGTTTGGATAAAGTTTCAAACAAGCTATATTAATTTTTTCATTAAGCAAAGCGATCGCTATACAGCAACTACCAAGTTACTACAGGACAATTACTAGATTTTTTAGAAATTTATCGTTGATTGTTTATAGTAATTTCACTGAAGAATGGTTAATTTATTGCTAAGTTACTTTCAATACATTAATAAATAGACTTGAGAGTAAAGAAAAGTAGTTAGAAAAGAACATTTAAAGAATTAAGGTTTAAAAGCTAACATAGTAGAATCTCTTTAGGGATTAAAACGGGTTTTCAAATCATTAAAGTTAAAGTAAAAAGTGTTACTAATTGCAATGTATCAAAATGCCTGTTAGGGATTGAAACAAAACTCTACTACCTTCAGGAAGCGGTAGGGAAAAGATTGCAATTGATCAAAATTCCTATTAGGGAGCCTCTCTTTCCTATACTCTGCTAATGAATGGCTGATTAGGGGCTCCTCCAGTTAGATATTGATACTATTTGTATGTGAGACTGCGCCAAAATTTCTTTATTTGTGTCCTTTGGCGGTTGCTCATGGGAAAGACACTCCGCGTTGGCAAAGCCTCTCTCTTTGGGAGAAGACCGCGCAGGATTTTATAGATGGGGTAAAAAGTGAGGATCTATGATTCAAGCGTCTTGCAATTTTTAATTAATAATTTTTAATTTTTAATTGGAGCGTTCGCGCAGCGTCTCGTAGAGAAGCGACTTGACCTACGCCTTGGACAAGCACTCTCTACGCTTCCCCAGATTGCTGCCGAGAACAGTCCATTTGACCTGATCTTCATTGATGCCGACAAGCCAAACAATCCCGATTACTTCAAATGGGCGCTCAAGCTTTCCCGTCCCGGTAGCCTGATCGTTGCCGATAATGTCGTGCGTAACGGAGCAGTAATTGATGCCACCAGCAGCGATCCTAGCGTTCAGGGTATGCGTCGCTTCAATGAATTGCTTGCCTCTGAGCCACGCATCAACGCTACGGCAATTCAGACCGTGGGCAGCAAAGGATACGACGGCTTTGCGATCGCAATAGTAAACTGAAAATAGCAAGAGATTTTTATTTGGTCAGTCTTGGGAACGATTTTGAGGGAACAGGTAGGCGATCGCAGCGTAACCCGAAACACTTAGTAGACTAACCAAAAAAGCAGCCAAAAAAAAAGTAGACATATAGAATTCTACCCAAATGCCAAATTAACGTTATATTCCAAACAATTCCAAAATCTCGATATCCATCAAAAAAACAAGATTTTGGTTAGATACTTTCAAATTAGCAATTGGGTATGACACAGCCGTGACTACCTTGTGTCAATGCCTTGTATGTCAAGGGTTTTGGCTCAACTTAAGCTAAAAGCAGAAAAAACCGAAACGTACTGCCAACTCCCAACTCGCTTTCTACCTGAATCTGACCGCCTTGTAGTTCAATCAAACGACGGGAAATAGTTAAACCAATACCAGTACCTCCCGAATGGCGATCGCGCGATTGGTCGGCTCGCCAGAAACGCTCAAACACATGAGGCAAATTTTCTGGAGCGATACCAATACCTGTATCTATAACCGCAATCCAGAGAAGAGAAGCTTCAATCCCAACACGAATGGTAATTGAACCTTCGTTAGTGTAACGCACCGCATTACCAAGCAAATTAACCAACACCTGTTCTGTACGGTCAATATCCGCCAAGACAAGAGGTAGCACAGATGGACATTGTAAGAGCAGAACTGGCCCATCTTCCAACAATTGATCGGTGAATTTCTCCACTAACGACTCTAATAACGGACGCAGATTTACCCGTTGTATATTAATTGGCAAATAACCAGCTTCTGCCTTAGACAATTCTTGTAAATCGTTCACCAGCCGCTCTAAGCGCCTAGTTTCTTTAGCTAAACGCCGATAAATTTCAGGAGACGCTTCAATTTCCCCATCAGCCAGTTCTTCCAAGTAACCACGTACAACTGTTAACGGTGTCCTTAGTTCATGAGTCATGTCTCCAATCACCTCTCGCCGCCGCGCTTCTACCCCTTCTAAACTGGCTGCCATCCGATTGAAACTAGCACCCAGTCCATTCAGTTCTGGAATATCAGACATAGGTAGTCTTGCATCCATCTGACCAGCAGCAAATTTCTGGGTGATTTGTTCCATCTCCGTCAAGCGCTGCATAATTCGTCTGGACACCCAATAACTCAATCCTCCGGCTGCCGTAGTACCGACTAAAACTGACCAAATAGTGCTTCGCCGCCAAGCAAGTTCAAATCCTGTAACCAATTCAGTCCGAACATCAATTAAGTCGAACCCCTGATTTTCTAATCGTTCCAAATGCAGCACAAATAAGCGGGGGGAAGAGATTTTGCTAATGCTCACCAGACTAGCTACCCCCACGATCATTACTACTAAGTGGGAGAAAAATAGGCGCGTTCTCAGCCCCATCTTCATAACATTTACGCTACCGGAGGATCTTCAAATTTATAGCCCACTCCCACAACCGTTTTAATAAAAGTAGGACTTGCCGAATCAGGCTCAATCTTTTTTCGCAACCTAGCTACATGAGTATCAACCACTCGCTCATCGCCGAAAAAGTTATCTCCCCAAAGTTTATCAATTAATTGAGTGCGATTCCAAACTCGACCAGGATTGCTAACAAAAGTGGTTAGTAAGTTAAATTCCAGGGTAGTTAAGTCCAAAATTTCCGGTTGCTGAGAATTCATCTGACGGCTGGCAGTGCGCTGGTCTACATCGACGATAAAGTGTTGAGTACGATTGACTTGATTTTGTCCCCCTTGGCGGAGGCTACGCCGCAATAATGCCCGCACCCTAGCTACCAACTCTCTAGGGCTAAAGGGTTTTACCATGTAATCATCAGCACCAGTAGATAGACCAATCACGCGATCGATTTCCTCACCCTTAGCTGTGAGCATCAAAATGTAAGGATCTTTTGTACCCGGTTTCTGGCGAATTCTGGCGCAAACTTCCAACCCATCCAAACCAGGAATCATTAAATCTAGAATGATTAAATCAGGTGGTTGCTCCTGAAACATTCGTAAAGCATTTATCCCATCGCGACTAATGCGACAAAAAAACCCTTCTTTTTCTAAAGATAATTGAATTAAATGAGCAATTTCTGGCTCATCTTCAACTATTAAAATATCCATTTTAATTAATCACAAAACTAGGAGCAGACAAGGGGTAAAATCCCCTTGTTACAAAATAGATAAACTTCCGCCAGAGTGGATTAAAGGTTTGAATTTGACGGTGTGCGATAACTATAGCCAAGATTAGAATCTTTTTGAATGTGTGCTTTAATACTATCGAGGTCAATGAAGCAGTCAGCAACATCAATCAAGCTTTCACTAGTAGTAGTTTGTAGACTCACCACTTCCACCCGAACTCCCATTCTGCTGACAGCGTTCACCGCATAAGCTAAGTCTCCATCACCACTGACTAAGACCGCAGTATCATAATAAGGAGCTAGAGTTATCATATCTACAGCAATTTCTACGTTCAGATTTGATTTTTTGAAATTCTCTGCTGGTTGCATGATATCTTTAGCTACTACACGATAGCCATTACGACGCATCCATAACAGAAAACCCTGTTGCTTTTCATTGCTGTTATCAACCCCAGTATAAAAGAAAGCCCGCAACAGTCTTGAACCATTGGTTAAATGACAAAGCAATTTAACGTAGTCAATTTCGATGCCCAGTTGTAAAGCTGTATGAAATAGGTTTAAGCCATCAATAAAAATAGCAACTCGACCACGATTCAAGCTATTAACAATTGAACTATCAGATGTAGTATCTTGTATTTTAGGCTCTTTACTTTTGACCGTAGTATCGCTCAAATTTTGCCCTTGCCAATGTGGTTTAGTTTTGAGTACTTTAGGTTCCTTAAATTCATTTGTTTGTTTACTAAAATTAGTTATAATCATTGATACCTCTGATTTTAAAGATGGAAAAACTTTTGTGTAAATTGTCTATAGTATAGTCTGTGCTAATTTATAACCCTAGCAGGTAATGGTATTAAATCAGTACATACAGATAAAGTTAAATGGTGCTAAACCACATTCAAAGTAGACAGCCAAAGGTTTTTCAGTGTTGTTAGGGTTGGTTTGATGATATATTGCTTCTGTCCACAGATATGTTAATCTTTACCCACCAAGACAGCAAGAGTTTGGAGAAAATAAATTTTAACTGCCAGGTTAGGGGCGAGAATCCGCAAACGTCATCTATCTATTTTTATTTTACCTCTGAGTTTTAATAACCTTATAGCCAAGAAGTTGAAAGTTATCGCAATGTCAGGACGCTCAAATACTGGCAGACTATTAATATAATATGCAATCGCACCTCAAAAGCTAGGTTTTTTAAGGTATTTGGATAATCTTTAAAAGACAGTTTTTATCTGAATGAGGGGATGTTCAACCTTAAATAGTCAGAGAAGGCTGATGAAAATACAAGATTCCCGACTTCTTTAAAGAAGTCGGGAATCTGAGTTTTAGTCTTTAGCCAACTTATTATTAGATGTGTAGTAAACCCTACTACCAGTATCAGGTACAAAATGACAGCTGATACATGAATTCCATAATGACTTCCAAATTGGTTCTTCCGATTTGTGGAAATACTCACCCATCACTGGTTTGATTGCCTCAGTTGCCTTCAACAAATTGTAGTGAGGGATGTTAAGGAATATATGATGAGCAACATGAGTACCGATATCGTGATGGATATGATTAACCAAACCATAATCACGATCAATACTAGAAATTGCACCTTTCAGGAAAGTCCAATCTTCTCCACGATACCAAGGAAGTTCGGGCTCAGTGTGGTGCAAAAATGTCACCAAATCTAGCCAAACTATAAACACAAGGTAGGGGACAGCGTAATATTTCAGCAACCACATCCAACCCCATTGGTAAGTGAGGAAACCCAGCAAACCTATCATCCCAATCAAAAGGACAGTGCTAGTAATAACATCCCATTTTTCCGATGGTTTGAAAAGCGAACTACCGGGCATAAAGTGAGAGCCTTCTTTATTAGGAGAACGCTTAAACAGATACACAGGATAGGCTAATAGAAAAACATAATATCTGCCTATCTTTTGTGCTAAAGGCATCTCCTTATATTGTGATTCGCTTACTGGATACCAGCTTTCATCGTTATCGATATTGCCAGTATTTTTGTGATGGGTTCTGTGGCTAATTCGCCAACCATGATAAGGAACAAGTATTGGTGTGTGAGAAAGATGTCCAATCAAATCATTGAGCCATTTATGCTTAGAAAAAGATTGGTGTCCGCAGTCATGTCCGACTACAAACAAAGCCCAAAACATCGTTCCTTGCATTAGCCAGAAAATCGGAAAGAAAAGCCAAGAATCCAGGTAAGAAGCAACTGCATAAAGCAGACCGATAATCAGGATGTCACGAAAGAAGTAAAAAAGTGATCTTTTCACATTGGGCTGAAAGCATTCAGCAGGAATTGCAGCTTTTAAATCCCCAAGTGTGAAAGGTAAATTAGTCGTCGTATCCTCAGACTTTTCAGAGCCAAGAGGATTGTTGAACGTAATGATGTTTGATGGCACTGGATTCTTTTGATTGGATATAAATTAGAACTTTGATTAGGATGCCCACGATCCTAGCGATCGCTAACACACAAGAGGAGTCATTTCTGGCAATTTATCTAAAATTTTATTCAGTAAGCAATTGCCAGATTTTATTAAAACACAGCATGATAAACGCTCTCGTTGGTTCAAGAGCGTGAGAGTAATCACAGGGCTATTTATTGCTCTGTATAATGTTCGTTGAAAGTCTTATAACCAACGTCAGTTGTGTACAGTTGACACTCGTCTGTAATCTGCTTCATTAAAGGCCAAGAAAACTTACACTCATCATGGAGATAAGTCCCCCAATTTTCTTTGATGCTGCTGTAAGCTAGCCGCAAATTATAAGAAGGGATCGCAGTGGAAATATGATGAGGGACATGAACATTGATATCGTGGCACAGGATTTCTACCCAACGCGGATAATCGCAATGAATAGTTCCAGCTAGTTGTGCTAGAGCTTCGTTCCACTTGTTCGCTGTCGCAAAAGGAACATCTGCGGCAGTATGGTGAACAATAGTAAAAGTACTCATCCAAAAATGGTAAATCATCCAGGGTACTAGCCAGAACTTGACAAATCCCCAGATACCAGTTGTGGCGATAAGAATCGGGAAAGCGATCGCAGCAAACACAACTACTACAGCCACAGAAAGCTTGATACTGGATTGGTCTTTAGTTTTGAAGTTCCGCCAATCAAAATGCACTACAGCCCAATGTCCAATGGAACCTACCCACCAGAGGCGTTTACGCATAAACAGCTTAAAAGCAGACTGCCTAGTTGTATCCCAATTTTCAAACACTTCTGGTCTGATTGGATGCCAAGCGTTGTCCTCATCCAGTTTATTGGTATGAGCATGGTGATAATTATGCTTAATGCGCCAACTGTGAAAGGGGTAAATTAACGGCATCATGAAGAAGTGCCCTACCAAATCATTTACCCAACGACGTTTGGCAAAAGACCTGTGTCCACAATCATGGCCAATTACAAAAAAACCTGTTAAAGCAGTGCCCGTAAAAATCCAAGCTAAGGGCAAAAGAAACCAAGGAGTAACGATCAGGCTGTAATAGCCCAAGGCAACTGCCAAGACACTGAGCAGTACTTGTGTCCAAGCTTTGCGACGGTTCTGCTGAAAACATTCCCGTGGAACTGTTTTGATAATATCTTTGAGCCGGAAGTCGGAATTACCAGGCTCGTCACTTAGTTTCTGGCTATTAATTATTGATGTAGTCATGGACACCTGAAAAACAACAAACTCCTACACCAAGTCACCAAAAAGTAACTTGCCGCAAAAATTCTTCACATTAGCGCTTCGGATTATAGCAACCTAACCGACACAAGCGCACCCGTAAATAGATTTTTGAAAAGTTAGTAGCTAGGAGTGATGAGTTTAGATTCTCAACTTACGCCAAATGTGAATTAGAAATGCTTCTTGTGCCATAAGGATTTCTGTGTCTACCCAAAATCATGGTTTGAGAAATCGACGGCAAAATAAAAATTCCCAAGCCTGATTCACATTGAACGTAATTCCTAACTCCTGTAGAGACGCGATTAATCGCGTCTCTACTCCTAACTACTTTTTGCTGGGGCCAACTTTACATTAGTAGCCAGACCAACCGCCTGTAGCAATTGAACAGTCATCCAGGTTAAATCGATTTCCCACCATTCCAGCCCATGACGAGCTGAGTATTGAAAGGCATGATGGTTATTATGCCAGCCTTCACCGAAAACTAGTACGGCTACCCACCAGCAATTAGTCGATTTATCACCAGAATCATAGCTTTGATAGCCAAACTTATGAGTAGCGCTGTTCACCAACCAAGTGCAGTGGTAAACCCAGACAATGCGAACAAAAATTCCCCAGATAACGAAAGGCCAGCCACCTAGGAGCAAAAGTAATACACCTAGAGCAACCTGGATCAAAATGAAATATTTTTCTAAAAACTGATAAACTGGGTCTTCTGCAATATCTTTGGTGAAGCGAGGAACATCAGCGTGAGCTGGACAATAATGAGTCAGCCAACCCATGTGGCTCCACCAGAAGCCTTTATTAGAATCATGGGGATCGGTATCAGTATCAGAGTTTAAATGATGAATGCGATGTGTCCCGATCCACTCAATTGGGCCTCCTTGACAGGAGAGTGTCCCGAAAAAAACCAGGAGATACTCTAGCCACTTGGGAGTTTGAAAACTGCGGTGGGTGACAAGGCGGTGAAATCCTAGAGTAACGCCTAAACCGCCAGTCACCCAGTACAGCAAGAAACCCACACCAACTGCTGTCCAGCTAAAGTTACCAGGAACAAAAGCAAATAAAGCGCCGATGTGCAGTCCAATGAAAAACAGGGTATTAACCCAGTTAATTTGAGGTTTGGTTGAGGTAGCAATTGTCATGCGATAACCTGAATTTGAATTTTCCCGCCTAGTATGTGCGATTTTAAAATCCGCATATTTATAATTTAATTTTTTTTGAACGAGGAACTGATGAACAGCTTAGAACAGCTGCGGCAAGCAGAACAGGCACTATTAGAAATTTTTTCTGGAATTGACACTCAGGTCAAGCATAATCTAAAACGAGTGCTGGATGCTTTTCGTAATCACCGTGTGGGCGCACACCACTTCGCTGGTGTAAGTGGTTATGGTCACGATGATTTAGGACGAGAAACTTTAGATAAAGTTTTTGCCGAAGTTATGGGTGCTGAAGCTGCGGCCGTGCGGGTGCAGTTCGTTTCGGGAACTCATGCGATCGCCTGTGCTTTGTTTGGTGTTCTCCGTCCTGGAGATGAAATGTTAGCAGTGGTCGGTTCTCCCTACGATACGCTTGAAGAAGTCATTGGTTTACGGGGCCAAGGTCAAGGCTCCCTTATCGAGTTTGGCATAAATTACCGCCAATTGGAGCTAACCCCCGAAGGAACTATAGATTGGCAAGCTTTAAGTACTAATGTGACTGAAAACACTCGTTTAGTGTTAATTCAGCGCTCATGTGGCTATTCTTGGCGACCTAGTTTATCAATTGCTGATATTGAAAAAATTATCCACTTAGTCAAACAACAGAATCCGAACACTGTTTGCTTTGTGGATAACTGCTACGGCGAATTTATTGAAACAAAGGAACCTACAGCCGTAGGTGCTGATTTAATGGCGGGATCGCTGATTAAAAATCCTGGTGGCACCATTGTCAGCGCTGGCGGTTATGTCGCCGGTCGTGCCGATTTAGTGGAAGCATCCGCCTGTCGCCTCACTGCTCCCGGTATCGGTAGTTATGGCGGTGCTACTTTTGACCAAAATCGCTTGTTATTCCAAGGCTTATTTCTAGCGCCGCAAATGGTCGGAGAGGCGATGAAAGGGACGTACTTAACTGGTTATGTATTTGATAAACTCGGTTATCCAGTGAATCCCGCACCCCTTGCTCCCCGTGGTGATGTGATTCAGGCGATTAAACTTGGTTCTGCCGAAAAGCTAATTGCTTTCTGTAAAGCTATACAACAGCATTCTCCCATCGGTTCTTACTTAGATCCTATTCCAGATGAAATGCCGGGGTATGAGAGCAAGGTAGTGATGGCTGGGGGGACATTTATTGAAGGAAGTACTTTGGAATTATCAGCAGATGGCCCTTTGCGTGAACCCTATGTGGTTTATTGCCAGGGGGGGACTCATTGGACTCATGTAGCGATCGCATTAGAAGCTGCGATTAATGCAATAGGAAATGCTGATTAGCGATTCAGCCCATAAGGTTTATTAAGAAATTTAGAAATACACGGCAGGGGCGCACAGCTAGCTGTACGCCCCTACATTACATACAATTGAAAACGGCTTGTCTCTTGTGGTTTAATTTTCATCCCGTCCGTGGACTTGAGCCGGTGGACTGGTTGCTTCAACAGCTGTGAATGGTTCCAAGATTTTGTATGTGTGGCTAGCTCCTTTGGGCACAACCCAAGAACTCCCAGGCTCTAGCAAAATCATTTGCCCTTCAATGTGCAATTCGGCACGACCATTAATTACATAACCAACTGTTTCATAATCACGCGAACTTGGTTCTTTGTCTTCGCTTGGTTGTTCGTCTTCCCAAAGACGCATCGAAAGAGATTTACCAGAAGCAAGATACTTCTGACCGAGTTTACCTTTAGGGGAATGGGTAGAATCTATTTTTTTAACGCTGGTGTCGCTCATAATTACCTTACGGTTTAAGTACAACTTTGATGCAGTTATCTTTCTTGTGCTTAAAGATTTCGTAGCCGTGGGGCGCTTGTTCTAGAGGTAAAGTATGTGTGATGATAAACGTTGGATCGATTTCACCGTTTTGAATACGCTCTAACAGAGGTCGTAAATACCTATGGACGTGCGTTTGTCCCATTTTGAAGGTTAATGCCTTGTTCATGGCAGCACCCATTGGGATTTTATCTAAAAAGCCACCGTAGACACCCGCAAGCGATACGTGACCACCTTTAGCAGCAGACACTATTACTTGCCGTAATGCCGTCGGACGGTCTGTTTCGAGACGTACTGCTTGCTTTACCTGGTCGTAGAACGCCATAAAGTCTGTGCCGTGTGCCTCCATTCCGACTGCATCAATACAAGCATCGGGGCCACGACCGCCAGTCATTTCTTTAAGTGCTTCGCCTATATTCACTTCTTCGTAGTTGAGAACTTCAGCTTTGCCGTATTCTTTAGCCATTTGCAGACGTTCGGGAATGCGGTCAAAAGCGATGACACGTTCCGCACCTAGCATATATGCGCTTTTGATGGCAAATTGTCCGACTGGGCCACAACCCCAAACGGCGACAATATCACCGGGTTTGATGTTGCAGTTCTCGGCTGCCATATATCCAGTGGGGAAAATATCTGTTAAAAATAGCACTTGCTCATCCGTTAAACCATCGGGGATTTTGAACAAGCCTACATCGGCAAAGGGGACTCGTGCATACTCTGCTTGACCACCAGCGTAACCACCAAATAAATGGGAGTAGCCAAATAGACCTGCTGGCGAATGACCCATTTGCTTTTCTACCAACCAAGCATTGGGGTTAGAGTTATCGCACAGTGACCATAAATCCCGATTACAGAAAAAGCAGCTACCGCAAGAGATGGTGAAAGGAACAACGACGCGATCGCCTACGTTCACATTTTTCACTGCACTTCCAAGTTCTACGACTTCCCCCATGAATTCATGACCAAGGATATCGCCCTTTTGCATGGTAGGAATGTAGCCGTCGTAAATATGCAAATCCGAACCACAAATGGCTGTGGAAGTAATTTTAACAATGGCATCGCGTGGATTGAGAATTTTGGGGTCGGGAACTGTTTCTACCCGCACATCGTTTGCTCCATGCCAGCAAACTGCTTTCATAATTATTTAGCCCTTAGTTATGATTTCTAGGTTGTTAATATCAAGATAAATACTCGATTTAGCCTGATTTTGAGACGCGATAATTATCGCGTCTCAGTAACTAATCAAATCTGGTTCAAGAATCTAGACTCAAAGTTTGCTACAAGTCTAGCTTCTATCTCTGAGTTGTTTGCTAGAAGGATTTTGATAATAACCTTCTCTATCTGCACCGTATGATGAAGCTTTATCTCCGGCTCTGTTTTTTGCAGTATCAAAAAACTCTTTTGTAGCTCTAGGAGTTCTTTCATCCAAGTTCAGCTTTTCGCGGATATTGTCAGCAGTTTCTTTTAATGGATTTTGAGCATCTCTTATTCGGCTATCGTTTCTGGTTTCACGTAGCTCATCTGGGATTCCTTTATAATAAGTACCCTCTGGAGTTTTAACATCAGCTTGGGCTACATCAACGTAGCTAAAAGCCTGACCCAGTAAAAACATAAATCCTGCTAGGAAAACTACAAGGATTTGGGAAAGACGAATATTCCGTAGCCGTGAAATTACTTGATTCATAAAAAACCTCAATTGCATTATGTTAGGTGTACAAATCCAAACACTGAATGACTATTCACCATTTAGGGTTTAAGAACAACTTTGATGCAGTTATCCTTTTTTTGTTGAAAAATATGGTAGGCGTGGGGTGCTTGTTCTAGAGCTAATTGATGGGTGACAACGAAGGATGGATCGAGTTTTCCATCCAAAATCATCTGCAATAACAAATGCATATATTTTTGTCCATGCATTTGTCCCGTCCTAAAAGTTAGACCCTTGTTGAAGGCAGCACCAAATGGGATTTTGTCTACAAAACCACCATAAACACCCATGATTGAAAGAGTCCCGCCTTTACGACAGGCAACCATCATTTCCCGCAGAACATGGGGACGGTCGGTTTCCAATCTGAGCTTTTGTTTTGTCTGGTCGTAGAAGTCTTCTAAACCAACACCGTGTGCTTCTAAACCAACGGCATCGATGCAAGCATCGGGGCCACGACCACCAGTCATCTCTTTCAACGCTTCGCCAGCATTAACTTCTTCGTAGTTAATCACTTCTGCTTTGGCAAACTTTTTCGCCATTTCCAGGCGTTCGGGAAAGCGATCGATCGCGATCACTTTTTCGGCTCCCATCATGTAGGCGCTAATCATGGCAAACTGTCCAACAGCACCGCAACCCCAAACGGCTACAGTATCACCCGGTTGGATATCGCATAATTCTGCACCCATATAACCGGTAGGAATAGCATCAGAGATGAATAACAACATCTCATCCGGCAAATCTGGCGGAACTTTAACGACACCCACATCAGCAAAGGGTACACGGATATATTCTGCTTGTGCGCCGGCATAACCACCTAACATGTGGGAGTAGCCATAAATGGCTGAGGTGATATTGCCAAATAATTTTTCTTCAATCCAACCTTTAGGATTGGAATTATCGCACAACGACCACATATCACGTTGGCAATAATGGCAATTACCACAGCCAATGGTGGAAGGAACAACAACGCGATCGCCTATTTTTAAATTGTTGACTCCTCTACCAACTTCCACGACTTCCCCCATAAATTCGTGACCGATAATGTCACCCTGTTGCACTGTGGGAATATAGCCGCCATAAATATGGAGATCGGAGCCACAAATCGCCGTGGAAGTAATTTTAATAATTGCATCACGCGGGTTGAGAATTGTCGGGTCTGGTACCGACTGTACCCGGACATCATTAGCGCCGTTCCAGCAGACTGCTTTCATAGTTATTAGTCCTTAGTCATTGGTCATTGGTCATTAGTGATTCATCATTGGTCATTCGCTTTAGGCAAAGGACAAATGATAAAGGACAAAGAACAAATAACTAGCTGCGTCCAGAGGGTTGACCTTCTGTTGTAGCAATTTCGCCTGTTTCCATTAGCATTTTGAAGCGGCGCAATTCATCACCAATTTGCTGTTCTGGTTCTTCACCAAAAAGTTTAGCTACGGTAGCTGCCAATGCTCCACCGGGGGGGTTATACTCCAAAACAACCTTGACTTCCGTGCCGCGATCGCCTGGTGCTTTTTTGAAGCGAACAAAACCAGAGTTATCAACGTCTGCACCTTCCACAGAAGCCCAAGAAATAAACTCATTTTCCCGGTCTTCAAGAATATCTGCATCCCATTCTACACTGTTACCCAAGGGTGCATTGGCAATCCAGTGAGAACGCTTTTCGCTGTCCACCCTTACAGATTTGAGATGCTTCATAAATGTGGGCAGATTCTCAAAGTTGTGCCAATAACGATAAAGTTCATCTGCTGGTTTGTTGATCGTTACTGTCTTTTCAACTTTGATGGGTTGGTTGATACCAATTGCTTCTTGTGCTTGCTGGATTGTGCTTTGCTTTGTTGCACCTTGATAAATCAAACCGCCACCTGCTAAAGCCGTCAGCGCTCCCCGCAAAGAACCTTGCCTTAAACCCATCAGCACCATCGCACCGCCACCAATCAGAGATGCCCAACGCTCCACTTCACTAGCTTCAGTCTGGCTGGTACTTAATTTATCACCTGATGTTGAAGTCACTTTTTTATATCTCCATCACAGTAATTACCCATAGAGGCGCAAATATCGTTTTGTTTCTATCTCTGTGTTATTTGCGCCTCTGCGGTAGCCGTCTAAGTTCAAAAAACCTTACATTGACACTGCCGCGCCTGTAGTCGGCTTAGGAGCCTGAATCTGACTACCTATCCGCGCCCGATACAGTTCTACTAATCGCTGTTCGTATTTCAATAAATCGTGGTAAATTTCTTTGAAAATAGCAGTTGCTACTGGGTCAGTGAACATCGCAGACAAATTACCAATATCGCCGATACCAGTTTGCACATCACCTAAAGCAGAACGTAACTGATATATGTCATCACTTCCTGTAAAGGCAGTTTTTACCTTGGCATACTGATTAGCAATATTTGCTCCTAAAGAGGGTTTTTCACCCAAATGATGAATATAGGTTTCTAGCTTTTGAATGTGGCGCTGTTTATTAGCAATTATTTCTTGAAAGACTGAGTTGACTTCCCTATCTGATTCTTTTTCCAAGTATTTCTCAAATGCTTCTAGGGAATAACGCTCACCAGCAAGGGCATTATTTAAACCTCTGGTGATATCACCTTTAGTTGAGCCACCCCAGGCATCAGCTAGCTTCCACCATTCAGCACTTGTGTCTTTCTCATTTGGTAATGCAGCATCTTTGCCACCATAACCCAAACGGCTCAAAATAGCTGTGGTAAAAATTGGCAAGTCTCCAGGTTCACGAGATGTAATCAAATTCCCGTCAACTACCACCGGCTCATCTAAATATTTTGCGCCAGCGTTAATCATGTCCTTGGCAATAGCAATAAAACCAGTGGCTTGTTTACCTTTGAGCAAGTCGCCTTCAATTAAAACTTGTGGCCCGTGGCAAACCGCAGCAACTAGTTTTCCTTGTTGTATGGCTTCTTGGACAAAGCGTACTGTGTTGATGTTGCGCCGCATTCTGTCGGGAGCCATCCCACCAGGAATTATCACCGCATCGAATTGGGCTGCGATCGCTTCTGTCGTAGTACCATCAGCTTGAATGCTAAGTTTGCCGCGTTTACCCTTATATTTTTCATTCATTCTGGAACCAAGGACTACTACCTCTATTCCAGCTTGTTTTAGTCCATTATAAGGAACTGTAAATTCTGCATCCTCTACTGCCTGTTCAATGAGGATGGCAACTTTTTTCTTTCCGGAATGATTGTTATGGTCAGTCATAAATGTTATTACCTGTTTATTTCTAGTATTTAACTAGTAAGAATATTCATCAATTAGGAAAGTTAAAAATCCTGAATTGTGAACTTGATTTTTTGGAATTGCCTATTATGCAGTTACTTCACCTGTTGATGAAATACCAAATAGTTCTTCATAATCGTGAGAGAAATAGGCGTGAAGTGCAGCAAATTTTTCTGGGCTAATAGCATTTTGCAATACAGCAAATACAGCCCGAACATGAATTGCAGCAGTCGTTGGTTCAATGTTTTCTTTTTGGCTTGCACGAGCGATAAATTCCTGCAAGCTAAAGGATTGACTACTATCTCCTTCTCTAACTCGCAAATAATCGCCTAGTTGTTGAGGCAAATTTGTAGCTAGTTCTTCTGCTTCATCACTTGCGATGCGTTCTTTTAGAGTTTCTAGCGTGGCACGGGTGGCACGTTCTGCTTCTTCACGAGAATCTGATTGAGCAAGGCTTTGTACATGTGTAATGAACTCGTTGTATTCCACTGTCTACCTCCGCTTCCCAAAATTTTTGAATGTTTTGTTATTTAGTATTCAGGTAGTTAAAAGCATTAGTCTAAAATTAAAGTGGAGCAGTTTTTTATTTTTCCTATTATTAATAAAAAAAAGTTACGAGCGAAAATTTTGCTACTGAATAATTTCGGCTTTACAAGTTTTCACCCATAACTAAAAACTTCAACTACAAGTTGCTTGACCATGATTTCATATTTCCAATGGTATGGTGCGATCGCTAGTTTAGCTTCGTACTAAGGGGATAGATTCTTTTATTTCTAAAGCTATACATCTCTAGTAAGATAACTTAGTGATAGGAAAACGTTATTGTGAGAATGCAGAAAAAAGGCTAGTATCATGGCAGAAAAAAATCATAATGACGAAATTCAAACCAATGATTTGCCACAGGAAATTACCGAATCCTATGGTACTGGTGTGAAAGAGTTGCCAGGATACAATATTGGTGGGCGCTCAATTAGAGAAGAAAGACGTGAGTATACAGAAACTAGTCCTGAACTGACTGGTGGGGATGTTGATGCTTATTGGCAAGATGCAGATGCAGTTGGGGATGAAGCTGTTGGTGGTACTACTGCAACTCCCGATAAAAATGTAACTGAGGAGCTAGAAGCGGCAGTAGGGCTAGAAATGGCTGATTCTGAGTTTCTCCATACCAATGATATTTTAGAGGATCGTGATGGCGATCGCTGGGAGTTAGATCCAAAGTCTTCTGAAGATTATCAAGAGCGGGGAGAATGATGGAGGCAGGAGGCAGGAGGCAGAAGGCAGAAGGAAGAATTGGAAGAGGATTCAAACCCCTCCCAATTGTAAGCGCCGTCTAACGGTGGGGTCTTAAACCCAAGATCCGTCCGGTCGCGGCAGGAAGCGTATAGTGCAGTTTTCCTCCTGCCTTCCTCGATAAGCTTAATAAAAGCAGAAGCCGTATTTATACAGTGAATTCACAAATTTGATGCGGCTAAATTGGGTAGTACTTTTCTAAGTACTGTCACACAAAACTAATCATCTATCTATCGAAATATATCTCGAAAATCTTTCAGTTTGGCAGCATAGAAATTGCCATTTTTTTAATTTGTCTTTCCAAAGCATTATTTTACTTGATATAGCAATCCGCTTGTATTTCTGTTCGCGCAACGTGGCGTAGCCATACTATTTGTGTAGCAGCCAAGAGGCAAGAAGCCTATTTGAGTTGTACTGAATATTTCCAGAAATCAAATATGAGTTTTATATTGCATTTGTATCTAAGCTTAATGCTTCTTTCTAAAGTGAGACTATAATTTACCCGATTTATGTTCTGCTTATAATTATTCTTCTTTCTGATTTTAATACCTATGTCTTCAGTAGGGTAAAACGTTAAATGTGCATTTGATAACATTACTCGTAGTACTTATAAATTACAAACGGAGTTAATAATGACATACACACAAACTAGCGATCCAACTATTCGGGAACATGTTGAAGCTTGGCAAAAGTTGGATGTGGATCAACAACTAGCATTGTTCTGGTTCATTTACAAAGAAATGGGTGGCTCAATTACACCAGCCGCTCCTGGTGCTAGTACTGTTTCGCCAGAAATTGCGGAAGGTTTGTTTAATCAAGTTAAGGAATTATCTTACGAACAACAATTACAAGTTCAGCGTGACTTGATTAATAAAGTAGATACCCAAATTTCTCGTGAATATGGTTCTTTGGGTGATACTACCAAGCTACTATTTTGGTATCGATTATCTCAAGGTATGGATAATGGTACTATAATTCCTGTACCTTCTGACTATGAACTACCTTCAGAATCTAAAGCGCTGTTTGGTAAAATTCAAGGATTAGGCTTTGAGCAACAGATCACTCTTTTCCGTGATTATGTGTCGCCAATGGGTGCTGAAGCAAAAGCAGGTGCTGAAATTTAGTAGTTTTTAATTTTCTAGGCTGCTTGAGGTTATTTATTTAGCCTCAAAATGAGGATAAGATGGTTTTTATAACAAGTTGATTTACTTGCAAAGTCTTGTATAAGCATCTATCTATACCTCTCTTCTTAAAATTTTTTATATCCGCCGGTCGCTTAATATAAATTTAAGTTTTGATACTGGCGGTTTCATTTTTTCTTAATAAATAAACACAGAGTAAAAATAAAACTCTTACCCTGTGAGCATTTATTTCATGAGGTTAGTTGCACCCTACAGTCCTAACGCCCTTTGTTTTGTACTCAATATATTAAAAGTAATTATATTTGAATTAATCTGTCTTTTGGTTGGTTTAAATATGCTTTTTTTATATTAGGCTCTATCTTTTTATAGTTTTTTATCTCAAATTAAAAGCTTAAGATTAATACAGATATTAAGCTAGGCAATTCAATTTTTTACACTGGAGATTTAATGAACTTTTTCATATCTTATACCAATTTACATCTATGATCAACACAAAAATGTAACTAATTTACCATTAGCTGTTGTGGCTGATAAAGATATTAATTTACGAAAGCCATACGTCTCAGGTTTTAAAGGTTTAAATACAGTCGATTGCTAAACAGTCTTCAAAGCTATTTAATACTTAAACTAGGATACAACACTGATTAATAGGAGAGAGATATTGCTAACAAAAATCCGGCAATTTTAAGTAATAACAATAGCAAAGCATACGTAAATCTGTAGCTATTTGCTTGACAAAAGTTGTTAGTGGCAGAAGAAATTTACCAAAATTAAATAATCTTCTATAGTTATGTTGATTAGTAAAGCCATAGTCTAAGTGGTTCCAAGCAAAATTATAATTTTCACTTAAAATTTTTGAGTTAATTAAGTAGTTAATTACTTTGAGGTGCTTATGACTTCTACAAACGTCAACTTTTTAGAACAAAGCGTATCAAAATTTCAGGGTTTGGATGCAGACGATCGCTTGACTGTCTTAGCCTTGCTTTATACTGAAATTTCTGATGAAATTCCGTCACTCTGTCTCAATAATGTACCAAATGAAAACACTGCAAATTTAGTTGCACAAATTCAAAACCTGCCACAGGCAGAACAGTTGTTTGCTTTGCGTCAGTTGCTAAACAAAGATGAAGTAGGAGAAACAGCAATTCCTACTGAAGAGTACGCTTCAATGAACGCTGATGATAAATTAGGTTTTTGGTATCAATTAGCCCAAAACTTGGGAACTTCAATCATCGGTGTACCAGATGACTATATACCTTCTGAAAAAGCTACAGAAGTAGTAGATTTACTTCACACACCAAACATTGAAGATTTAGTGACTTTCTTCAAGCGGGTACTATAGTTTGACGGTTCAAATACAGGTTTTGTGTAGTAAAATCTGTCCCTTTCCGATTCGGAGAGGGACAGATTTGAACTTTAGTTCAATACAGGGAGAGATTCGTCGAACCCATCGCTGCTTGATAGCGACCTAGAGCGATTAAAGGAAAGTATTGTTGATACAGATGATATTTGAGATAGAAATGGCAAGGGAAGCCAGTCCCTGTAAAGTTTGCCTCAAACCAAGTACCATCAGGCTGTTGAGTTGCCATTAAATAGCTAATTCCTTGCTCAATAGCCTCAAGAGCTAAGTTACCAGTTGCTTCACCTGCTGCTAAGAGGCCAATTAAAGCCCAAGCGGTTTGAGATGCAGTACTATTTCCTTTTCCTTTAAGACTGGGGTCATTATAGGTGCGGCAAGTTTCACCCCAACCACCATCGGGGTTTTGACATCCTACTAACCAAGCTGCTCCTCGTTCTATACTTACTTTATGCCTTTGAGGATTAATCAATGCTAAGGCTGACAAAACGCCACTAGTGCCGTAGATATAATTTACACCCCAACGACCAAACCAACAGCCTTCGGTTTCTTGTTCGCGTAGAAGATAAGTAAGCGATCGCTCTAAATTATCACTATCAATTGACAAATCACAAGCACCAAGCATTTCCACGACTCTAGCCGTAACATCTGCGGTATTTGGATCGATCATTGCTTTCAAGTCGCCATAAGGGATGGAGTTCAGCCAATCTTGATCGTTATCCAAATCAAAGGCAGCCCAACCGCCTGGTTTACATTGCATAGATGCAATCCAGTTTAACGCCCGTGCGATCGCAGCCTGCTTAATTTTTTCATTGGGGAGTTTCGCCAAATGTAGTGCCATCACCACCACCGCCGAGTCATCTACATCGGGATAAAACCGATTATCAAACTCAAAAGCCCAAGCCCCTGGTTTTCCTTGGCGATTTTTGACAGCCCAATCTCCATAATCTAAAATTTGTTTTTGCAACAACCATTCTCCAGCCTTTACCACGGCGGGATGATCTGGTGCAAAGCCGGATTCTACTAAGGCACGCATCGCCCAAGCTGTATCCCAAACGGGTGAAATACAAGGCTGAACCCGATAACTATTCTCTGTTTCAATGGCAAAGTTATCAATTGCTTGCAAACCTCTTTCCACAATCGGATCGCTGCGGTCATAATCCAGACAGCGCAAAGCTAGCATTGAATTCAGCATCGCCGGAATAATGCCGCCCCAGTCGCCTGTAGCTTCTTGCCGTTCTAAAATCCATTTTTCGGCGGCTTTGATGCCTTCTTCACGGAAGGGGACTAAATTCAGGCTTTCTGCCCACTTGAATCCTTGATCGAGGGTGAGGAATAAATCTGTCCAATCGCCACTTTGGGGCAATTCCCACCGGACTTGATCAACACCTTCAGCGTATAGCTCATCTAGGTTGATAGTTGGGTCAGTGATAAAAACAGGTTTGCGATCGCATACAATCAGTAATGGCACAGTGCTAGAACGTGCCCAGCTAGACATTTCGTAGATATTAACTGGGAAAGCTTTAGGCAACAACATTATCCAAGGCGGTAGCGAGGGAATACCGCGCCAGTTGTAGCAGCCAATCAAGGCTAAGTGCAACTTGGTAAAAATCCGAGTTTTGCTGATACCACCGCGTTGGAGAATAAAAGCTTTCGCCCGAATCATCGCCGGATCGCTTGCTGGTACACCTAGCAGTCTCAGCGCCATGTAAGCTTCAACTGAAGTGCTAAGTTCTCCGCCATCACCGTAATAAAGTTCCCAGCCACCATGCTGCCGTTGCTCTTGACGCAGATATGCTTCAACTTTGTGCAAAGGTCTAGTTTTGTCTGTTCCCCAAATCTTATGCAAAAGAACGGTTTCAGCAGTAATGGTGACGTTAGATTCTAACTCTGCCCACCAGTAGCCTGCTGGATTTTGAATCGAAAGTAAATATTGTTGACTGGCTGCGATCGCTTCTGCAATTTGATTGACTTTTACCCTGTCTTGTATTTGCATCAAATCCTATCTAACCTCACACTCAACACTAGCTATGAATACGGCAATACTATGAAAAATCTTTTTCTTTATTGGTAGACATAGTATTGTGTCTGAGTCACTGAGAATTTGCAATAGGTCATGGGTGTAATTGTATTAGGATTGACGCTGTTATCATTGACAATTTGGTTAGGATTACTGTGTTTTTGGGGACAATTTTGGCGGACAGACCAGCAATTAGAGACGGGAGAAACTCAACTACAATCGTTACCTGCGGTTTGTGCCGTAGTTCCAGCGCGTAACGAAGCTGAGTTAATACCAACCAGCTTGCGATCGCTCTTACTCCAAGATTATCCTGGTTCTTTCAACGTATTTTTAGTAGATGATCGCAGCACAGATCGGACAGCAAATTTTGCCGAAGGGGTTGCACACGCTGTAGGTAAACCCCAGCAATTGCATATCATCTCAGGCGAATCACTGCCTGCTGGTTGGTCGGGTAAACTTTGGGCAGTTGAGCAAGGTATAAAGAGTGCTAGTAAATTCGCACCTGACTATTTTTTACTGACCGACGCAGATATCGAACACGATCCTGGCAATCTCCGGCGACTCGTTGCTAAAGCTGTGCAGGAAGATTTAGACATGGTTTCGGTAATGGTACGACTCAGATGTGACAGCTTTTGGGAAAAACTTTTGATTCCGGCTTTCGTCTTTTTCTTCCAAAAACTCTATCCTTTTCGCTGGGTTAATAATCCCAACAATCCCACAGCCGCCGCAGCTGGAGGTTCTATTATTATCGCCCGTGAAGCTTTAGAGCGAATTGGAGGCATTCAAGTGATTCGCCAAGCTTTAATTGACGATTGCGCCCTAGCTCAAGCTGTTAAGAAGAGTGGGGGACAAGGGGACAAGGAGACAAGGGGAATAAACAAAATTCCTAGTCAAGGGCGTATTTGGTTAGGATTGAGTAGCTTGACTCGTAGTTTGCGCCCTTATGACTCGCTGGCGGCAATTTGGGATATGGTTGCTCGTACTGCCTATACTCAACTAAATTATTCGCCATTACTACTCTTGGGCACTTTGGTGGGAATGCCTTTGATTTATCTAGTTTCACCTGTGTGTCTAATTCTAGGTGCAGTTTGGGGCAATTGGGCGATCGCACTTACGGGTTTATTAGGATGGCTGTTGATGACTTTCGCTTACTACCCGACAATTCGCTTTTATAAATGTTCTCCGTGGTTCGCGTTGAGCTTGCCTGCGATCGCGTTTCTCTATACGCTGATGACTTTAGACTCAGCACTACGTCACTGGCAAGGGCGCGGCGGTGCTTGGAAAGGAAGAGTTTATCCCAACTCTTAACATTTCTTAAGTTTACTAAATTCCCTATTGCTCTGGGAGCAAAATTCGACTTGATCTTATATCTACAGGTATTGTCCTTGACTTATCAACACTTGTCGATAAAGCACCCGATTGGGAAGATTAAATTGAAGTAACCTTGCAGTCCCTTGACCAATCTGAGTTTTTCCTTCTATTCTGGCATTTTCAAGATAAAAATGTTCATCCCAAACCAGGCGGCGCGGATTAAACAATAGGACAATTTCTTCAGTAAGCTGGTCTATAGTAGCGAAATCAGAGCCTTTATGACGGTTACAGGATAAACATGAAAGTGCCAAATTATCAGCAGTAGTTTCACCCCCATGTTTGACGGCAATAATATGGTCTACTTCATGGGTATAAATAGAAAAGTTTTGATGGATTCGGCAATATTCACAGCGTGCTGAAGCCCTTTGGATCACTAACCTACGGAGTTCCACAGAAATCGAATTAGAAGTCATGTTAGCTGATTGCAGAATAAGCTCGTGCTTTTAATAAAATCATCATTTGCTCTAGCTGCTCGTAAACATCTAATTCTGCTAATTCAATTTGACTGAGTGTTGCAGAGCGATTTTTTTCTAGTAATTCTTGTAGGCGTGTTTGAGATTGAAATGAAACTTTAAAATTAATAATTTCTTCTGGTTTTGGCCCTTTAATTAAAAAATCAATAACTTCTTGATAAACTGCTGGAATATTTGTAGTTTCAGGATTACCTGTTGCCTGAATATTTGTTGTTAGATTAACAACGTCTAGTAATCGCCAAAGCAATTCGGGTAAGCGATTTTGCAGAGGTTCTAAACGTTGAGCTAGTTCATCGGGAATTTGAATAGTGAATTCTGCCATTGGTGCTTTTGTTGCGATTTTGCACTTTTAAAAATATGTACCATATCTTAATTATAGCTTTCAAATCAACCTTTGCATCAGATGTCATTGTTTTGATACGGGCATCACACCTCAATACTTAGCATCATTGATTTATCCTTCTCAAATGCATTGAGCAAATATCAGGCACGAAAGCTAAAATTAAAGTAAGCCGAAAGTGGTTGATTAAAAAAATTATGACAACCGCAACAGCAACAAATAATCCTGTTATTGTCCCCAAAAAGCTGCCTTTTCTGGAGTCGATTTGTTGGCAGACTGCTGATGTATATCGGTTTACTCCAGAAGAAATGCTGAGTCGCTACGAGCGTGGTTGGCAATATCGCAGCCTATTTAATAATCTTGAAGGTGAAGAACTCAGTTTCCTTAAGGAACTTGCCAGACGGTATAAATCCTGGTTGCAAGTTTGTTTAAGCTGATGATCATTTAAGTTGCATAACACCAGCGCTGAAGCCCTTACTACAAGCGAATCAGTCTGGAAAAATGAATAACGATTAGCTTATGACAGTTCTTGAATACTTAGATTTTGAAATACTTAGGAAGGGTTCTGCTGACTTAGGTGGCGGAACCCTTTTGAACAACATGATATCTTTGCTGATTTAGAAACACAAATTAAAAAACAAGAAGATTCTTAAACAGGTAGCGTTACCCAATGCCCAATGCCCCATGCCCAATTCCTCTAAATCCTCGAAGCTGTTTGTTTATCATTCGCAGGACTAACAGGCAATGGTTGAGCCGCTTTCAATACTGCATCCAGCAACCCTGGAAACAGCACCTCTAAATCCTCACGCCGCAGTATGTTGATGTGATGTGTCCCTTCTTTACGTGTAAAGACTATCCCAGACTCCCGCAAAATCTTAAAATGATTAGACATTGTAGACTTTGCGATCGCAAAATCAAACTGGGCACAGCATTGTTCTCCCTCAGTCGCCAGCAGTCGCACAATCTCTAGCCGCACTGGATCGCCCAATGCATACAGCACTCCCGGTAAAGAAATATTTTTTCTATCTGGATGATAAAGAAATCTCATAGTTGCATTATCTCATCGAGTGGCATATATTTTTATTATTCGATATTATCGAATTATAGAATTAACTAGGAAGGCAATTTATGTCATCCATTACAAATGTCACAGAAGCCACATTCAAGCAAGAAGTCTTGGAAAGTGAGATTCCGGTCTTAGTAGACTTTTGGGCCCCGTGGTGCGGCCCTTGCCGGATGGTAGGCCCAGTAGTCGATGAAGTTGCTGCGGAATACGAAGGACAGGTGAAATTTGTGAAGCTGAACACAGATCAGAATCCTACTGTCGCCAGCCATTATGGAATTCGCAGCATTCCGACGCTGATGGTTTTTAAGGGAGGTCGGCAGGTCGATACTGTCGTAGGGGCAGTTCCAAAAACCACCTTGAATAAGACCTTAGCACAGCATCTTTAATCTAGGTACTGTTATGAGACGCATTTAGTTTGCAGTCTTCTCTAATCAAGGGAGACAGGAGTCAGAATACACCTGACTCCTGTATAGACGCGATTAATCGCGTCTTTCCCCACTCTTGACTTCTGACTCCTGAATTCTGTTTCAACTAATGGGGAAAGAGCAAAATGGACTTGAAATTGCATGGTAAATCCGCGCTAGTTAGTGGTTCAACCGCAGGTATTGGTTTGGCGATTGCCCAAGCGCTAGCTCAAGAAGGTGCATCAGTGATTGTCAACGGTCGATCTGAGGAAAGAGTAGCCCAAGCGATCGCTAAAATTAAGCATTCAACACCCGACGCGCAAGTTTCTGGTGTTGTTGCTGACACAGGTACTACATCAGGGGTAGAGGAACTCTTTCAAAAAGTTCCTCATGTTGATATCCTCATTAATAATGTGGGTATTTATGAGCCAAAAACCTTTTTTGATATTACCGATGAAGATTGGTTAAACATATTTCAGGTTAACGTTCTCAGTGGAGTCCGTTTGAGTCGGCAATATCTGCAAAAGCAACTAGAGCAAAACTGGGGGCGGATAATCTTTATCTCCAGCGAATCTGCGATTCAGATTCCAGTGGAAATGATTCACTATGGCACAACCAAGACAGCGCAGCTTGCCATTGCCAGAGGTCTAGCAGAAATGACTGTGGGGACTGGAGTTACAGTAAACTCCGTTCTACCAGGGCCAACTCGTTCCGAAGGAGTTGAAGATTTTATCACCAATCTGGCGCAGGAACGTGGTATTAGTCCAACAGAAGTTGAGGCTGAATTTTTTCAGAATGTGCGTCCAAGTTCCCTGATCAAACGCTTTGCAACTAATGAAGAAGTAGCAGCGATCGTAGTTTACCTTTCTAGTCCCGTAGCTTCAGCAACTAATGGTGCAGCTTTGCGGGTAGATGGTGGTGTTATTCGATCGATTGTTTAGTGAATGAACTGCACACAAAATTGGGTATTGGTAAGATTTTTTTCTTGTTTTCCTTTTTAGAAATCAACCGCCCATAACTAAAGTTTTTGAGTACCTTAAAATCGACAATAACCTTTTCTTAGTGGTCTTTAGAGACTTTCGCTATTAGACTGAGAATTTATTGTGAGGTAGGCCAAATGAGAATAGCATAGCCCTGCCCTTATCTCCCAATACGGTTCGGTTAAGGCAAGAGACGCGATAAATCGCCGTCAAGACAAAGGACTGATTATTGTAAAGACGGCGAAAAACCTTATCCGAACCGTATTGCCTTATCTCCCAGCTATGGGGTTTTGAACTTTGAATTTTGAATTGGAGCAAAATAACATGACTAGTGATATCAACTTATTCTCTTCTTACCAATTAGGTAATTTGGAACTCCCTAATCGAATTGTGATGGCACCTTTAACCCGAAACCGAGCCAGTGAGGGAAACATACCATACGAACTTAATGCTACTTACTACGCTCAACGTGCTTCCGCCGGACTGATTATTTCTGAAGCAACACAGGTAACTCCTGAAGGACAAGGTTATCCCGCTACACCAGGAATTCATTCACCAGAACAAGTGGAAGGATGGAAGTTAATAACTGATGCCGTACATCAGGAGGGAGGAAGAATTTTTCTGCAACTATGGCATGTAGGCAGAATTTCCCATCCTGACTTACAACCAAATGGAGCTTTACCTGTAGCGCCTTCTGCTATTGCTCCTAAAGGTGAAGCTGCAACTTACGAGGGGCCAAAACCCTTTGTTACTCCCCGCGCTTTAGAAACTTCAGAAATACCGCAAATAGTAGAACAGTATCGTCAGGGAGCGGCAAATGCTCTAGCGGCTGGGTTTGATGGGGTAGAAATTCACTCAGCTAATGGTTATTTAATAGATCAATTTCTCCGCGATCGCACCAATCAACGGACAGATAAATATGGGGGTTCCATTGAGAATCGCACCCGATTCCTGTTGGAAGTGACAGAGGCGGTAACTAGTGTGTGGGATTCTAACCGAGTTGGGGTACGTTTCTCTCCCAGTGGGACTTTTAATGATATAGGTGACTCCAATCCCCTAGAGACATTCGGTTATGCAACTCAAGCATTGAACCAGTTTAATTTGGCATATCTGCATATTTATGAAGCAACAGAGGCAGACATCAGACATGGCGGGATAATTGTACCCACCAGTCATATCCGCGATCGCTTTACAGGTACACTCATCGTCAATGGTGGTTATACCCGTGAAAAAGGCGATGCAGTGCTGGCAAACAAAGCAGCAGATTTAGTTGCCTTTGGCACATTATTTATATCAAACCCAGATTTACCCCGACGCTTGGCTTTAAATGCACCATTAAATGAAGCAAATCAAGCAACCTTTTATGGTGGCGGTGAACAAGGATATACAGACTATCCATTTTGGTCGGCTGCTAATGAGGCGGTAGCTCAGGCGTAAGGCGTAATGACGCTCTCTACGAGACGCTAAAAGCGAACGCGGACTCGCTACCGCTACGCTAACGTAATTCGTAATTCTGACTTTTGTTCGGAAACAAGGAATAATTTTTATTTTTGTTTCATGAATAAATCAATTCACTTGTATTGTAATTACGACTTACGAATTATTTGGTTAAAACTCAACTATTAGGAGAATCTCATGAGTTCTATCACCCAAACTCAAGCTTTAGACGTACCCAGTGCGATCGCTCAACGTCGTTCAATTAAAACTTTTAAAGCAGACCCCATTGCCCCAGAATTGCTCAAGCAACTGGTAGAATTGACCGTGGCAGCGCCCAGTAGCTTTAATATCCAAGACTGGCAAATTATTCTTGTGCAAGACGAGGCGCAAAAGGCAGCACTATCAGCAGCCTCATGGAATCAACAGCAAATCATCCAAGCACCTGTAACCTTTGTCTTTGCTGCCGATCCTACCGTAGGCGAAAGAGACTTAACCCCAATTTTTGAGCGGGCAACTGAAACTGGAGCATGGAATGAAGGCACGGTAAACTACTTTAAAAGCGCCATCCCACAATTTCAAGCTGGACTAGGTGACAAACGACGCGAATATGCGATCAAAGATGCCATTATTGCCGCTACTCACTTGGTGTTAGCGGCAGAAAGTTTGGGATTATCAACTTGTTTTATGAACGGTTGGGTTGAGGAGCAGGTAAAACAAGTGATTGGTGCTGGCGATAATCCAGATTTAGCGATCGCTGTTGTTGTTCCTGTCGGATATGCAGGTGAACCACGCTTAAATCCAGGTCGTTTACCATTCTCCCATAACGTCTCTGTGGATAGAATCGGTAATCCTTATGCAGGGTAACTTTCCCTAAATGGGGCATAAAGGAAGAGGTAAGAGAGTCAAGTTCTAAGCCTCATTAATGGAGTTCAAAAGCTCATCGGCAAAGCTCTGAGGTTCATCAACGAAGCTCCGAGGTTCATCAACGAAGCTCTAGGACTCGTGAATGACTATTAAAGACTCATTCACGAGTCCCATTTATACCTACTCGATAAATTTAGATATTGATTTCTGCTCCACCACTCCCAATACTGTTCCGTTAAGACAAGAGACGCGATGAATCGCCGTCTCTACAATAATCTGCCACCACTCCCTACTCATCATGTCCCTAGCCTCCTTCCTAGCGCGTCGTTCGTTCCACTATGCCTGGATTGTTGCAGGTTTAACATTCCTTGCCTTACTCGTTGCAGCCGGAATTCGTTCTGCTCCCGGAGTTTTTATAGTGCCTCTCGAACAGGAGTTTGGCTGGAGCAGAGCAACTATATCTTTGGCAATCTCCATTAACTTAGTACTTTACGGGTTGATTGGCCCTTTTGCCGCCACAGTTATGGAGCGAATCGGCATTCGCCGGATGATGGTGTTTTCACTTGCTGTTATTGCTCTCGGTGTCGGTTTAACTACTTTGATGTCAGCTTCCTGGCAGCTAGTTTTGCTGTGGGGTGTAGTCGTCGGCTCTGGTAGCGGAGTTATCGCCCTGGTTTTGGGGGCTATTGTTGTCAATCGCTGGTTTTTTGAGAAGCGAGGTCTAGTTCTGGGCATCTTAACCGCCAGTACAGCCACGGGGCAACTAGTGTTTTTGCCCATGCTAGCCTCAGTAGCCGATCGCTTTGGGTGGCGAATTGCTGCTCTAGCTCTGACTGGTGCAGCACTTTTTATTATTCCAGCGATCGCAGCCTTTATGCGCGATCGTCCGGCAGATGTCGGTTTGCGACCCTTTGGAGACAACAGCGAAACTGTAGAAATATCACAGCCTAGAGCAAATTCCATCGCCTCTACCCTCAACGCCCTTTGGCTGGGAATGCGTAAGCGCGATTTCTGGCTATTATTTGGTAGCTTCTTTATCTGTGGGGCTAGCACAAATGGGTTAATTGGCACTCATCTAATCCCCGCTTGTATTGACCACGGTATCCCAGAAGTCAAGGCTGCGGGGCTTTTGGCAATCATGGGACTATTTGATTTTTTTGGAACTACTATGTCCGGTTGGCTATCTGACCGATGGAACAATCGCTACTTATTATGCTGGTACTACGGGCTGCGGGGTTTGTCTTTGATTTTCTTACCCTTCAGTTTCAACTTCTCCTTTTATGGACTTTCCATTTTCGCGGTCTTCTATGGACTTGATTGGATTGCTACCGTACCACCGACAGTCCGTCTTGTTGCCAATGCCTTTGGTAAAGAAAATGTCGGCGTGATGTTCGGTTGGATTGTCGCAGGACACCAGCTTGGTGCAGCCACAGCAGCATTCGGAGCCGGAGTGTTAAGAACTTGGACGGGTAGCTATTTACAAGCGTTTATTTTATCAGGTATTCTCTGTCTGATTGCCGCAGTTGGTGTACTGCAAATTGGTAAAACTCCCACTAAAGGCGATTCACAACTATCTTCAGTCACGCTCAATTCTTAATCTATGAATGTTTTAATCGAATGGCATTAAGAAAAGCTCTAAGCTAGGCAGAATAAGCACTACAGGTTTAAAATATGGCAACAACAGCTTTAATTGTCGGCGCAGGTAGTGGACTGAGTGCATCTTTAGCCCGCCTATTTGCCAAAGAAGGATTCACCGTAGCTTTAGCGGCTCGTCAAATTGAAAAACTCACTCAATTGACTAGTGAAATTGACGCGGTTAGTTTCGCTGCTGATGTCTCAAAGCCAAATGAAGTAGAACAATTATTTATTGATATTGATAATAAAATTGGTTCCCCGAATGTTGTTATTTACAATCCAAGTTTTCGGGTGCGGGGGCCTCTTATTGATTTAGACCCTGGTGAGGTGGCAAAAACCTTAGATGTAACTGCTTATGGTGGCTTTCTTGTGGCTCAAGCTGCTACCAAAAGATTTTTGCAGCTTGGTGGCGGTGCTATATTTTTTACTGGAGCCTCAGCGAGTATTAAGGGTTATGCTCAGTCTGCTCCTTTTGCAATGGGTAAATTTGCACTGCGCGGTCTGGCTCAGAGTATTGCTAGAGAATTAGCACCAAAGAATATTCATGTGGCGCATTTCGTGATTGATGGGGCAATCCGTTCAGCAGTTCGCCAAGATCCAGTAGATAATCCTGATAGTACTCTTGACCCAGATGCGATCGCTCAAACTTATCTCAGTATTCTACGCCAGCCCCGCAGTGCTTGGACTTATGAAGTAGAACTACGTCCTTGGGTAGAGAACTTCTAGCCTAGACAATTGTTACAAAAATGGTTTTGCAGGTATGAAAATTGATTTTGGTGCAACTGCTGTTGATTACGCAAAACACCGCGCTGGCTTTCCCAGTTCATTATTTAACAAACTGTCTGAATATGGTATAGGTTTACCAGGACAGAATATTGTTGACCTTGGTACAGGAACAGGAACACTAGCACGGGGCTTTGCTGATAGAGGTGCTTATGTAATTGGCATAGATCCATCAGCCTCACTTTTAGAACAAGCGAGACAGTTAAGCGAATCAACCCAACTCAAAGTAGATTATCGAGTCGCAACCGCCGAGAATACCGAGTTACCAGATGCAAGTGCGGATGTAATCACTGCTGGACAATGTTGGCATTGGTTTGATCGTCCCCGTGCTGTCCAAGAAATTACTCGGATATTGAGAAAAAATGGCTCAATTGCGATCGCTCATTTTGATTGGATACCCTTAAAAGGTAATGTAGTTGAGGCAACAGAACAACTGATCAAGGCTCATAATCCCGTGTGGAATTTGGACGGTGGGAATGGAATGTATCCCTTGTGGTTACAAGACATTGGCGAAGGAGGATTCCGAGAAATCCGCACATTTTCTTACGATGTATTTGTGTCTTATACACACGAAGCTTGGCGGGGGCGAATTCGGGCAAGTGCTGGTGTGGGAGCCAGCTTGACACCAGAAAAGGTAGAAGTATTTGACCAAGAGTTGGCGACATTACTCGAAGCAAAATATCCCACACCAATCCTTCAGGTTCACCATAGAGTTTGGGCTGCGATCGCCAAATCACCGCTATGAAAAAATATAATTGAAGCTCTATGTTTCATCCAGAGAAAGCCATGACCAGCGACAGATAGCCAGTCACCAGTCATGACTTATAATACAAAACTAGTTGCCCTTGATAGGTTTGATTCTAGCGATCGCTTGTAGTAACATTTTTGGCAGCCAAAAAAGATAACAATATAGTTGTTTTGCCTGACTATAAAGCGAGAATAACTTTCCTTCAGTCAATAAAGTATATGGTCTAACTGCTCTGAGAAGTTCTGCAAATTTATCTTCAGTCGCAGTTTCAACTGAACCACTGACAAAATAATCTTGTAAATGTGGAGGTAATGCCCAGTTAATATTAGGATCTGGCTGATGTATTACAGGCTCAACATTTCCCCGCCATGCAACTCCCATAATTTGCATAGTTTGATACACCATTGTGTTCCATCCTTTGTCTCTGAAGTAATCCAAGCCTTGTCCTACATCAGGAGAAGCCAAATCGTGAAATAAAATTAAAGCATCTGCTTCTGCAAATTGTTCGCAAATAATTGCATCATTGAGGGGAGCCGGAGCTTCGTGATTACCATCTATAAATATCAATGACCATTTACGTTGAAATTTATTTGCTATCTCTTCAACTCTTTCAGGGCTACATCCTGGTATTAGATTCACAGATTCCTTAACGCCTGCCGACTTTAGTGACTCTGTAACGCTTTCATTAAATAATTGTTCGGATAGCATCGGATCAATTACATCTAACTCCACCCCTCCTAGAGCCAAGTGACAAGCTGACCAACCCATCCAACAACCGATTTCTAAAGCTTTTTCCCCCCGAAATTTTAAGGCTGTATTGTATAGAATATGAGCTTCATCTCTGCTTACAAATCCTACCTTTTGCCGTCGTTTATCCACATACCAGTTATGAGTGATATCCCGCCGTAAATAAAGCCAAAAAGAATCATATTTATTTCCTAAAATTATATTGGGAAAATATAAATCTGGCTGGATAGTGGAAAATCCTGATGATACATAATCTCCTTTTGGCAATAAGTTTCCTTCAATCACTTTCACTGTCTTTTCACTCATAAGTTACTCTCTAAGTATTTGAAATTCTAGGTTGTGGGGTTACAATTCAACTGGTCGCAGCGATAGCGTACCCCTACGGGGGATCTTGCTACACACAGCGTCTCATAGAGAGGAACACCGCTCTGATAATCGGGACTGGGACTGTGAATACATTCCAAAATTTGGGAAGGGTTAAAGCCCCGAACATAATTTTTCACTTCTTACTCAATTCCCAATCCCTTTTACTTTTCACCGTTTTTGTCCTCTTTTTTTTAGATTTTGTGATAAATCAGAAAAAAAGAGATGTCTGCACCATTCACTTAAAAAGAATCGCACAATTTTAGGACAAATAACCATGATCGATCTTTATTATTGGACAACCCCAAACGGTCATAAAATTACGATTTTCCTGGAAGAAGTCGGCTTGCAATATACCATAAATCCTGTGAATATTGGAGCTGGAGATCAATTTAAGCCCGAATTTTTGAAGATTTCTCCTAACAATCGTATCCCTGTGATCGTTGACCACGAACCAGCAGATGGAGGTGCGCCGATTTCGGTATTTGAATCTGGGGCAATCTTGCTATATTTGGCAGAAAAAACCGGGAAATTAATCCCGCAAGATTTACGCCAACGCACTCAAGTTTTAGAATGGTTGTTCTGGCAAATGGGCGGTCTGGGGCCAATGGCAGGACAAAATCATCACTTTAGCGCCTATGCTCCCGAAAAGATTGAATATGCCATTAACCGCTATGTGAATGAGACGGGACGCTTATATGGAGTGTTAAATAAGCAACTAGCAGATAGAGAATTTGTGGCTGGGGATTATTCCATCGCCGATATTGCTGCTTATCCCTGGATTGTGCCCTATGAACGCCAAAGTCAGAATCTAGAGGATTTTCCTCACCTCAAGCGCTGGTTTGAGACCATTAAAGCTCGTCCGGCAACAATTCGCGCCTACGAGAAAGCAGAAGCATTGAAAACTCAACCACTTGACCCAGATAAGTCACGAGATTTGTTATTTAACCAGTCGGCGAAGACTATTCAACCTTGAGCGTTCTGGGCTTGAAGAAGAATTCAGAAGTCAGAATTCACGAGTCAGAACGCGACTCGAAAATACTCTCTACCGCTCCGCTATCCGCCAGTCATACAGAATTCATTCTGTTAACGGATAGCTAAGGTTTAGCCTATTCTGACTCCTGACTCCTGAATTCTGTTTGATAAAACAATTAGGAAGATTGCGTGGGCTGGTTAGCACCGTAAGCAGCAGCAGGTAGAGCCATTTCGGTGTTTATCTTTAGCTTTTTTGTTGGACAGGGAATCGGCGCAGCAGTATTTGGTAGGATTGTGGATAACTTCGGCTACATCTATTGTTTTATTCTGGTTGGTATAGCGATCGCTCTGTTCTGTGCTTGGCTAGTCAAGCAAAAGCAATACAGCACTTGAAAGTCAGATTAATTTAGTTTTAATTCAAGACTTGCCGCGTCTCCCGAAGTTCCGATCTTGTTAAAATGTATCGATGTCAAAAAAGCAACATCTCTTAAAGAAAAAACCCGGTTGGTCTTTGGATGAGCGAGATCCAAAGTTCATAGAATCTCTGATGCCTTTATTAGGCTTTTTGTATAAGTACTATTTTCAAGTGCAAACTAGTGGCTGGGAAAATATTCCATCCCAAGAAAAAGTCTTATTTGTCGGTTCGCATAATGGAGGACTAGCGGCTCCCGATATGGGAATGGTGATGTACGACTGGTTCAAACGATTTGGTACGGAGAAACCCGTTTATGGTTTAATGCATCCCAAGGTTTGGCAGGTTAGCCAACCACTAGCGCAACTAGCTGCCAAGGCTGGAGCAATCATAGCTCATCCGAAAATGGCTTACACTGCGTTGCGCTCTGGCGCTAGTGTGCTAGTTTATCCAGGCGGAGCCGAAGATGTGTTTCGACCGCATAATTTACGTAACAAAATCTACTTTGCAGGGCGACAAGGATTTATCAAGTTAGCGTTGCGAGAAAATGTGCCGATTGTACCTGTGATTTCCTGGGGGGCTCACGATACGCTGATTGTACTGGCTGACTTGTACAAAGTTGTGCAGCAACTCCACGAATGGGGAATGCCTTGGCTGCTTGGGATTGATCCAGAAGTTTTTCCAATCTATCTCGGACTACCTTGGGGATTAGCAATTGGCCCGTTGCCCAACATTCCATTACCTGTGCCCATGTACACGCGGGTTTGTCCGCCGATTGTATTTGAACGCTACGGTCGAGAAGCAGCTAGCGATCGCCACTATGTCAATGAATGTTATGAATTAGTTGTTAGTCAGATGCAAGAAGAGTTAGATACTTTAGTCAAGGTAACTGCTGAGTCGAATAGTAGGTAAGGAGGCAGGCTTGCCGTGAGCGTAGCCGAACGGGGGCAGGAGATAAAAACTTACTTTATATATATATGTGATTTTGAGTCCTGCATTTTGCACCTCACTTACTTTCAATCTGCTGTAATACCTAACTCCTAACTATTATTTCTAGCCGCCGCTAACTGGTGGAATCAATACGACTTCATCCCCATCTTGTAATAGGGTATCTGGTTCAACAAATATTAAATTAATCCCGAAACGGGTGATGTCTCGCCATTGGGAAAGTTCAGGGTGTTCGGCTATGAGGCGATCGCATACTGCCTTGACTGGCATACTATTGGGAAATTCCAGTACCAGTTCCGAAACCTTAAAGGCTTCTTGATAAGCAGCAAACAATTTGACGGTAACGGTGATTGCAGATTTAGACATACAATATGCTTTGGCAGTACCAGCAAGTAATTTAATTCTTGACAAGCACCCTGAACTCTTGGGCTTAATTATACATTAATAACTAGCAAAGTTGTATTATTGGTAGATGATTATGTTTCCTAATCCAACATTTCTAGGTCAATTCCTAAAGCATTGAGTTGTTCAGCAGATAGAGTACGCAATTTCTCTACAATTCTCTCCCGCTTTTGTCGCTCAATCACAGCCCGTTCCTCACCTGTTAGCAGTAAATTTCCTTGTGCATCCCACCAGCGCAACCAAGGTAACTCTGCATTCTGATAAAATCCTTGCCAAATTCCTAACTCTACCCCCATAGGAGCAATTGGGTAGTGTCCCCGTTCATTGGGTTTCATCAGTTGATAAGTATTATCCACTAGGTGGTAAACTTCCACTTGTGCTTTTGCTACTTCATCTATTCCATAATAAGGCACTCGAATTGCCTGTTCATAAACCCAAAACTTACCAACATTTCCACCTTCCCCTTGAGATGGCGGTGTATTATCTCGTTCTTCTGAACCATCTCCAGAGACAAATTCAATCACAATCAAGGGCGCGACATACTCCTTCCACAACACATAAGAACATCGCATTTTACCGTCAAGGGTCGGTGGTACATTGGGTACATAAAACCAGTCTGGTGCTTCAGCTCCTTTCTCAGGAGGATCTGTCAATCGCCAGTAGATACCAGAATCTTGTCCGATACAATATTGACCGTCAGGATGAAGTTGCTCTAGAACAGGTTTAATTGAATCTGTAATTAAAATGCTTTGCGGATGCTCCTGAAGATTTTTCACAAATGTACCATCTGAGTCTGGTAACTGGGTGTGATCAGGTAAAGTTAATGCCGATAAGGAAGTCATAGGCTTTAACCAATGGGTTGTCTGACTTTTATTGTAGATTGCTATTTTTTATTTTTGAATAGACGTGCTACTAAGTTAGATACCAATTATATAACCAAAGTCAATCTTTCTATATGAAAAAAGCTATTACGATTACTGCGAATATTCTCTATATCCTCACAATCATTAGGCTTAACTATAGACAATAGAAAATGAGAACCTATTGCTCGTCAATCGTATGGTATTACATGAGTTGGTATATCAAAAACCCATCCTATGCCTGCCCATGCAGTATTTTCCGAACGTTCCCAGACTACCCTTGTGTATCCTCCATCCATGTGAAAAATCACTCTTACAGTTTCTCTGGCTAACAGAAATATTTCATTCATTACAATACAATTATTCTGTTTCGATGCTTTTTAAAGGGTGGGCTAGCCCACCCCAAAATAACTACAAACCAGATGTCAAATTCCGCAGTAATAGACGCATAATACCCGATCGCACTCCTGGCAAAACATCCTTAAAACCGATCGCAGTAACTCTTCTTAACTTTTATCTACTGAATAATATGATTTTCAGGAAACACTAGGATCTTCAGCAGTTTTGATCTCTTTTAAAATTCGTTCTACTTGGTTAACTTTTTCACCTCTATTCTGTGATTTGAAAATATTTAAAGCTTTTTCTAAAGAAGATAGTGCCTCGTCCTTTTTATTTGTTTGCCACAATGCTAGTGCAAAATTAGTCAGCCCTTCGCCATAATTAGGATTAATTTCCAGAGCTTTTTTATATTCAGTAATGGCTTCTTCCCAGCGACTTTGGCTAGCGTAAACCATACCGATCGCATTATAAGCTAGAGCGTATTTTGACTGGAGACGAATGGCTTCTTGATAGGCGTTTATTGCTTCTTCTGGTTTCTTTTGCCGAAAAAGCACATTTCCCAGTTGAAAGTGTCCAAAGGCATCGTCTGGGAATTTTTTAATTAACTTGCGGAAATTTTCCTCTGCACCTGTTAAGTCTCCCTGATTAAATAAAGCATTGGCTTGTTGCAGCATCTGCGATCGCTCTGATGGCCCTGTATCTGAAAACTGTGCTAGTTTTTGTGGTTGTCTCTGTGCATCCTGTTCTGGCGGATGCAAAGAAACTTTTCCAGAAACCGCTAACGCTAATGGTGATAAACTAATTACAGTTAGAATACTCAGCATCATGCAGCTAAAAGGTTGAACAAATGCTGATTTGGGTTTGCTCTTCAGCTTCATCGCCCTCAATGCCTCAATAATGTTCTTATGTCCATCATAAAATGTGGGTGCGTTAGGTGAAATACACCACAAGTAGGAACGCACATCTGTGCATCCCTACAAGGTAAATTGAATTATTTACGTACCTTCCCGCAATTTATCCAACACACTTCTATCTTCTAATGTCGAAGTATCACCAGATACCTCTTGCCCAGCAGCTAGATTCCGCAATAAGCGCCGCATAATCTTACCCGATCGCGTTTTGGGCAAAGCGTCAGTAAAGCGAATTTCTCCCGGACGTGCGATCGCACCAATTTCTTTGACAACGTGCTGCTTGAGTTCTTTACTCAGTTCCTCACTTCCCTGATAAGTGCCTTCTAAAGTCACAAAAGCAACTACTTCTTCACCCTTGAGTTCATCCGGCTTACCCACTACCGCCGCTTCTGCAACGGCTGGATGAGAAACTAAGGCTGATTCTACTTCCATTGTACCAAGGCGATGTCCTGATACATTCAGTACGTCATCCACACGACCCATTACCCAAAAGTAGCCGTCTTCATCTTGTCTAGCGCCATCACCAGCAAAGTAAGTATATTTACCATCTTGGGGCGGAATGTGTTCCCAATAAGTGCGGCGGAAGCGTTCTGGATCGCCGTAAACTGTCCGCATCATTCCTGGCCACGGATGACGCACTGCTAGATAACCGCCTTCGTTATTGGGTACGGTGTTTCCTTCCAAATCCACCACATCCGCAATAATTCCTGGGAAGGGAAGAGTTGCGGAACCGGGTTTGGTGGGAATTGCTCCTGGTAGCGGTGTAATCATGATACCGCCAGTTTCCGTTTGCCACCAAGTATCAACAATTGGACAGCGATCGCCACCAATTACTTTCTGATACCACATCCAAGCTTCTGGGTTAATGGGTTCACCAACGCTTCCTAGCAAACGCAACGAAGACAAGTTTCGCGCATTCGGATGTTGTTCTCCCATCTTAATAAATGCCCGAATTGCCGTAGGTGCAGTATAAAAAATATTAACGCCGTATTTTTCAATTACATCCCAGAAACAGCCAGGATTTGAAGTACGAGGCGCACCTTCATACATCACCGTTGTTGCACCGTTGGAAAGGGGGCCGTAGACAATGTAACTATGTCCCGTAATCCAACCGACATCGGCGGTACACCAATATACATCTGTGTCTTGGAGATCGAATATCCACTTGGTAGTGATATGGGTATACAAATTATAACCAGCAGTTGTATGCACTACGCCCTTCGGTTTGCCCGTGCTGCCAGAAGTGTAGAGGACAAATAGCATATCTTCACTATCCATCGGTTCGGCGGGACAATCTGCTGATGCACTTTTTTGCAAATCATGCCACCAATGATCGCGTCCCCCCAATTGCATATAAGTTTCTTGTCCGGTGCGCTTAACTACTAGAACATTTTCGACACTGGGAACAGCACCATCAGCTAAGGCTTTATCTACTTGTTCCTTGAGAGGGACGATCGCATCTTTGCGCCAGCCACCATCAGCCGTGATTACTAATTTAGCTTTAGCATCAATTAAGCGATCGCGTAAAGCTTCAGCACTAAAACCACCAAATACTACGCCGTGGGGTGCGCCAATTCGGGCACAGGCTAACATAGCGATCGCCGCTTCAGGAATCATTGGCATATAGATTCCAACGCGATCGCCTTTTTGTACACCCAGTTGCTTCAATACATTGGCAAACTGACAAACTTCCCGGTGCAGTTGGGCGTAAGTTAGGGTACGCGAATCACCTGGTTCTCCTTCCCAAATCAAGGCTGCTTTATTTTTGCGCCAAGTAGTGAGATGTCTGTCAAGGCAGTTGTAAGAGATGTTCATCTTACCACCAACAAACCACTTGGCAAAAGGCGGTTGCCAATCTAGCACCGTGTCCCATTTTTGGAACCATTCTAATTCTGTTCCAGCTAAATCTGCCCAAAATTGCTGCGGATCGGCTTTAGCTTTATCATAGAGACGCTTGTAGTCGTCCAAGCTTTTAATATGGGCGTTCTGCGAGAATTCACTAGGAGGATGGAAGAGGCGATTCTCTTGGAGGATTGATTCGATATTTGGTTCAGACATGGTTAGTTATGAGTGCGATCGCTATTATTACTAAAAACTATTCTTAGCCCAGTTGTGCTAGATGGTGTTTAGATTTTCGTTAAGCTAGGTAGAAATTGCCAAGTTATTTAGTTTACATTCATTTTCATCTACCAAAACCAAGCGCTGAAGAAATGTAAAGACGTTACATTGCAGCCTATCTACTGCGAATGTTGCAAAATATAAGTAGTCTTGACAAACAACGCCTGAAATTATGCCCCTCACTGTCGAAGCTAGCAGTCTATCTCTCAACGATGTTCATCGCTTTCTTAAACTAAACAAGCTTTCAAATGGTTCATTTACAGATTTCTTAAATTTAGAACCGTTAACAGAGTTTGAACAGCAGGATCTATTACGAATCAGAAGCGACTTTGAACGTTATCTAAATCTGGGTAAAATTTCTGAGGGATTAGTTAAATTTTTAACAATTGCGCCACTAATGCGGTTAGCAGGGTTTTACGATGTGCCGATTCGGTTGACAATGGAAGATAGCATTGCGATCGCTGTCGAAGATGAAGACAGAAGAATTACCGGACGGATGGATATTTTAGCAATCAACAGTTTTCAAAGTAATATTGCACCGCCATTTTGGGTTGTAGTGATTGAAACGAAAAACAGTGCGATTGAAGTGGGGGAAGGTTTACCTCAATTACTGACTTATACTTTTAAGAGTTTAGAGCAACAACCATCTATTTGGGGACTGGTAACTAACGGACTGCGTTATCAATTTGTTCATCTAAGACATGACGAGCAATAAAATTATCAGTTAATGCCATTATTAAGCTTAAACGAATCTCCAGATGCAATAGAGTTATTGCAAGTTTTCAAAGCCATCTGCAAGTTAGCGAATTTTCAGTAAATAAATTGCGGAGCGATCGCAGATGTCTGAACCTGCTACTTTAGAATTCATCTCTAATGGTATTTCAGGAGACGAAGTTATTTTTCCCCCTGGTGATATACTGAGTGACGAGCCCCCCTTGGAAAGCGATTTACATCGTGACCAAATCGATTTGCTGATTTGCATACTCAAATTATAGTGGCGAGAAAAGCAAGATTTTTATGCTTCTGGCAACTTGACGATTTACTACAGTCCTAACCAGATAAATCAGAATATTTTCGTGACCCAGACTTTTTTGTAGTTTTGGGAACTCAGAAGAAAGACTGTAAGAGTTGGGTGGTTTGGCAAGAAGACGGCAAATATCCAAACGTGATTGTGGAAATTTTGTCAAGTTCAACAACAGCAGTTGATAAAGGGTTAAAAAAACAAGTTTATCAAGATACCTTCCGTACACCAGATTATTTCTGGTTCGACCCTGTAGCAATGGAACTTCAGGGATTTCATTTAGTTGATGGCAAGTATCAAGAAATCCAAGTAACTACTGATGGAAGTTTGTGGAGTCAGCAGTTAGAACTTTATTTGGGAGTTTATGAAGGTAAATTAAGATTCTTCACTACTGAAAATCAATTAATATTATCATCAGAAGAGTTAGCTGAACCAGAACGTTTACGTGCCCAACAAGCAGAAAAACGTGCCCAAGAGTCAGAAGAACGCGCCCAACAAGCAGAGCAAGAACTCGCTCGATTGCGGGAGGTATTACGCACAAAGGGCATCGACTTAGAGAATATTGGATGACATCAGGAAATTAATTAAGTACACTTTCAAGTTAAGATTTAGTTATTAGTGTGTAAAAAAGCGTTATCTTCTGAAAGTAGGGCCTCGTTTGCAAGCAACAGAGATTAAGGATAAGCTAAAGTCACTTATCGAGCAAGCTTCCTCGGTAGATCATAATTTGGCGAGAAGATTAGAGGAAATCAATCGTTGGGTAAAAAATATCAAGCCAGGTTCCCTGACTGCGAAACCATTTGTTATTGCATTTCTCTTAGAGGTAATTACGGATTCTACTATTTGGCTGATAATCAAATCCTTACCTTCGGAAGAAGAACAGAAAGCAAAATTCGAGTTGATGACACCGATTGAGAGATATTGGTATGGTTATCTATTTCCTAGATGGATTAATGCAAGTGACTCCAAGTTTTATATTTGGAAACAAAAATTGATGGCAGGTGAATTTAATCAGGTTGATGATGATATCATTAAGTCAATAGCTCAAGATGTTGTAAGTCGAGAAGGTAGTTTTTGGCAGCGTTATATCGCCGACCTCTCTATGGCAACAGACCTAATTGTTAGTAGTCGTAACAATCAACCGCTTTGCATTCAAGTTACTAGTGTCTCTGAAGAACTTAATTACCAAAAGTACCAAGCTTGGCAAAATACACTGCGATCGTGGGAAATAGAGAGAGGATTGTTCTTAAGTTACAATCCCAAGGATGCTAATTTTGTCAACCAGTTAGTCAACGTGGCCCTGTATAACAGTGATTACCTTTCTGGTGGCAAATATTTAAAATTTTCGTGAACTTTAAGGAATTTGATATTCCAGATTTGTGTTCAGCCTACATACTTACTTGCTAATTACAGCTTTTATGGCTAACAAAAGAGAAACTCACTGCAACAATCAAGTGGATACATTTGCTGAAGCTTTAGCAACGGCGCGACAAATGCAGCAGAACTGGCTAACTTATGGGGTTGATTTTGTCAATTTTTACGTTGAAGATGTAGATGGAGACTGGCTAGAAACGTGGGGACATGACGAAATTTTAGGTAATTCTCAATTAGATGCTATCAAAGAATTTTTGGTAAGTCATGATAGTGTAGCTGCGAAGGTAAGACAGCATTTAGGAGAGCGATCGCTGTTTGATTTTGCCGTAAACTTAGAAGAATCTTGGAGAATTTCTGAAACCAGTGACAGGTTATCTGCGGTTAAAAATCTGTTAGCTGGTGAAGGACATAGTATTGATACAGATGATATCAGGTTATTGGATTTAGTAGATAGTCTGGTGGTAAAGTTGGCAGAGATTTTGTAAAATTTTTAGTTGCGTAGTGGTAGATTAAATTTTGAAGTTTTATCTTGGTTGCGATAGGTGGCATATAGGCGATCGCTTTTCCAGATAAGCTTTAATAATCTTTGGGATGTGCAATCTTTATTACTGTTACTAGCAAGGGTTGATCCTGAATCTGGTAAATAATGCGGTATTCACCTAAAAGAACCTTATACAGTTGTTCGGTGTTTTTCAATGGGTGAGCGTCTTCTGGACGTGGATTTAATGCTAGTTCTTCTAACTTTTGTGCTAGCCGTTGCTGCACATCTGAGTCCAATTCTGCAATTTTCTGAACAGCTGAAGGTGCTAATGCTACTTGGTAGCTCATATCCCTAGCTCCCTTTTAATGTCTTCAAAGGGTGTTGTCCCCAGCCCTGCAATTTCCTCTAGTACCTTATAAGCATCTCTTGCATCAGCCTCATCTAACCTTGCTTCAATTAGCTCATGCATCTGCTCTGTTGAGGTAATTTCAATCCCTGGTTCTTCTCTAAGTTTGTCCGTTAATGCATGAAAAGCTTCTTGATCGTCTCGATGTTGCAACACATAAGCTCTTAGCTCTTGTTTAGTCATCCCTTGAAAATTTACCTTAGTCATAAATATCTTACCCTCCCATTTGGCAATATTTCTACTTCAAAGCTTTGTCCAGCCAGAATGTAAATACGTGTTGTCCGTTCATCTAATCTCACCAAGTAAATTGGCAGGTACATCTGAGTTAAATCCTGACACACCTTGAATAATTCAATTGCTTGTTCATTCGTTGGTTTCATTTAGCATCATTAACAAATTAAATTGTAGTAAATTGCTTGCAGACGCTATTTACTTTGTTTTATTGAAATTGTATACGTAGATTTTGGATAAAATCTTACACAGTTGAAGCAATTGTGACTAACGTTTAAGCGTATATTGCAAAGATTAAATTTTTTCTTAGGAATGTTGAAAGTTTACCCTTAAAGGGAAAACTCGACTTTCACCAGAAAAACTGGATTAGCCTCTAACTCTCTGTAATGTAAACATCTGTTATTGTATCCATCAGTGAGGATGTCGCTGCATAAAGTAGGATACTTTGGAACCAATAACAGCTAGTGCGATCGCAACTCTCGCTTTTACTAAAGCATTTGAGAAAACCATCGAGAAATTTACTGAAGCAGCCCTTGTTAAAATGGATCAGCAAGAGCATCCCGATTTTGCCACCAGCCTGAACAACCTGGCAAGTCTCTACAAATCTCAAAGACACTACGAGCCGAACCCCTGTATCTGCAAGCTTTAGAAATTCGTCAGCAGGTGTTTGGGGTAAATCATCCCAAGACGGTTACTGTTCGGGAAAATCTAGAAAATCTTCAAGCTCAAATGAGTGCTAACCGTAAAGTTAAAAATAATGCTAATAATTCCTGGTGGGAGAAGTTTTTAGGGTTATTTGATTGAAGCGAAAGTTGTAATTATAGCAAGGAACTGGGGACACTTCTCTACGAGACGCTACCTCGGCTCCGGCTCCATTGAGCGAAGTCGAGATGCTCGGCACGAGTCGCTCAGTACAAGTGCGCGAACGACAAGCGGTAGTTGAATCTCGACTTCGCTCGATTTCCGCGCAGCAATGCACTGAGCTTGTCCTGAGCGTAGCCGTTGGCGCAGCCTCTCGTAGAGAAGGGCGCAGTCGTTGTGTCGAAACTCAGTGCATCGCTGGGGACTGGGTGAAAAGTCTTTTCGTGTTTCGGTTTTATCCTCCTCAAATTAAAATTGAACAAAAATAATAAACGACACCCCGAATTCAATAAACGACTCCCCGAATTCAATGAACGACACCCCGAATTCGATGGACGACACCCCGAATTCAATAAACGACTCCCCGAATTCAATAAACGACTCCCCGAATTCAATAAACGACTCCCCGAATTCAATAAACGACACCCCCCTTATAAAGGCTACGGTGTACACACAAATCGGAGTTTTGATCCGGGTTTTACCCCCCTTAATCCCCCCCTTCGACAAGCTCAGGGCATCGCTTGGTAAGGGGGGAAACCGGAAAATCTAGTTCCCTCCCCTTGCAAAGGGGCTACTGTGTATACACAAGTCCTAAAATCCTTGCCTGGTAAGATACAAGCCTTAGTAGGCAAGGTTTTGAACCGAGCAAGCTAATTATCAATAGTGTCAGCTTATTGATAGAGGTTTAATGGAAAATCAAGGATTTTAAAAATAATTTTCCGTTCTTTTGTGTCCATGTGATTCCCAACTCAACTTGTGTATACACGGTAGTTGCAAAGGGGAGGGTTAGGGTGGGGTAATTCGAGGGCTGGTAGTGATTCGATAACTTGTGTGTACACCGTAGCTAAAGC
>NZ_JADEXU010000190.1 GCF_015206895.1 Nostoc sp. LEGE 12450
AAATACAAGTATTCTAAATCACTTTTATATTCTTCCACTTCTGATTGCGCTATTGTTCTTCGACAGTGTATGTATAAAATTGATCAAAAGCTCCCACCGTTTCAAATTTGTAAGAAGGTATCCAAGAATTTATTTTTAAATCTGTACGGTAAATGCTAAAAATCATAAAATTTTGTCTTTCTGTAGTCCTGGCAATAATTCCTTGAATTTGTGGGTTAGCTGAGTCAACCAACTTATCACAATTAAAATGGATTAAATTTTCTATAATATTCGTAGTTTTTTTGCATACATCGGTTTTTAAGTATTCCGTCAACCGTTGCACTGCATATTCTTCATATTCAACCTGACTGGGATTAGTCTTTGCCATTGTCATACCCAAGGCGGCGAGTCCTGCTGCTGCTCCAGTATATGCAATGATGGTTAGGGGTTTCATGTTTGCCAAGTAAAATACATTGTAATCGTTAGATTTCAGAGACTCTAAATCAGCTGAGTCCGTTCCTTGAACATAAACTCTTGATCGTTTGCCAAATTATTGCTATAATTCAAATTGTTGAATGGCGAGCGTAGCCAAGTGGTTAAGGCAGTGGTTTGTGGTACCACCATTCGCGGGTTCGAGTCCCGTCGTTCGCCCTATATAATTTCATAATAATCCATAAGTTTTTATAAAAGATGGGTTGCGGTCGTGAGAATTCATAACCATTACTTTACCAAGTAACTGTCACCTACAAGTTAATGAACTTGGAAGGATCGCAAATCTGCCATGATTCATAAGATTAGCTGATGAATATGTTTATGTATATAAGCAAATCTACTTGCTAAAAGAAAATTAAGTGTGCAATCTTCACTTCTTTTCTACAAAATGTTTTTTTTTGCAGAAGTACATATCTAAGCAACCTCGATAGTGCAGAAAGCTTGATAATCCTTTTTCGTCAATCTCGGATAAATTAACTATTTATATTAATAAGATTCCTGACTTTTTAGGAAAATCAGGAATCTAAGCCTCAGAAGTTTTTGAACACACATTTAGCCGTTAGAAAATTCCTAGAAGGATAATAAAAGTCAGCCCACAAAAGGCTAGCAAGGAGATAATCAAAATGTTGCCTATACTGTGGTCAGAAGCTATTAACTTAGGTGTATTAGTAGCCATATAAACAGACCCTACTTAAACAACTTTTGCTTAAACTATAACTAATGCAAATAATAATTAGTCTATTTTTAAACAAAAATTGATTTTAATTTATTATAGTTTATATTAAAAACAAATTATTAACTTTTGTTTCATGTATTTAGATATAGATAATAGCAATAAAATAATCTATATCTAAATTATCAGAATGTTGGCAACGATCACAATTGCATAATATATCATCTACACCACTAAAAAAATGAATATTAGCATCCTGGGGAAACCGAAAAAAGTATTGACTTACAAGCATTACAGAAGTTTTTAGCTAAATCTTGATATCTCGGTATGATAATCATCCGATATACGCGAATAAATTATATAGTAAAGATTAAATCAATAATTTTAAGGCACAATAGATCGCGCCTAAATTACTATGAGCTTTTTTAATAACATCTGTCAAAAGAAATAAAAATTGTATTCCTTTAGTTAGAGCCAAAAATACTGAGTCATAGATACTTTAAGTAAAGTAGAACATGATTTAAGTACCTATTGAAAAATTGATACTTTTAGGTATACAGATAAATCATATTTATCTCTATTATTTCATGTTTATATCTGGTCTAACAAAAGGTAGAGGCTTATTTCGTCTCGCCTTGAAAGTTAACAATGCAAACATCGTCATCTAGTGGAGTTGCCATGTCTGAATTGCTTCAAGCAGTCTTAGATAGTGAAGAAAGAAGTGATTTGCGTTCCTTTCTTAGTGAATTACGCCAACAAGAAAAGAAGTACTTGCTGCGGAACGACATACTCAATGTATATAGTGAGTATTGCTCAAAGTCCCAGAAACCAGAGGCTTATTACACTACCTCTGAGTTAGGCAAACTGATTTACTATACTCAGGAAATTATTCAGGAAGATTCCAACTTCTGTTTCATCATCCGTTCGAAGATTGCTAGCCAAGAAGTTTATTGGTTGACATCAGACTTGAGCATTGAGCCGATGACCGTACAGGATTTGCTGGATTTGCGCGATCGCTTGGTGAACAAATTTCATCCCAACGATGGCGACCTGCTAGAATTGGACTTCGGCCCATTTTACGACTACACCCCAATCATCCGCGACCCCAAAAATATTGGTAAAGGGGTACAATTTCTCAACCGCTATCTATCCAGCAAAATATTTCAAGACTCCAAGCAATTGCTGGACAGCCTATTAAATTTCTTGCGCCTGCACCATTACAACGGTGTCCAACTGCTAGTCAACGATCGCATTCAATCACAACAGCAACTTTCAGAGCAAGTTAAGAAAGCTATCGGCTTTGTTAATAATCGCCCCGATGATGAACCCTACGAACAATTCCGGTTTCAATTGCAGTCAATGGGTTTTGAGCCAGGTTGGGGTAACACCGCAGCGCGAGTGCGGGAAACTTTAAATATTCTCGATGAATTGATTGATTCTGCCGACCCTCAGACCCTAGAAGCCTTCATTTCTCGTATCCCGATGATTTTTAGAATCGTCTTGGTGTCGGCTCACGGCTGGTTTGGGCAAGAGGGAGTGTTGGGTCGTCCCGATACTGGCGGTCAGGTAGTTTACGTCCTTGACCAGGCAAAGAGCCTAGAGAAGCAGCTACAAGAAGATGTTTTGCTAGCTGGCTTAGAGAAATTGAATGTCGAGCCAAAGGTAATTATTCTCACCCGCTTGATTCCTAATAGTGATGGCACTCTTTGTAATCAACGGCTAGAAAAAGTCCACGGTACCGAAAATGCCTGGATTTTGCGAGTACCTTTACGGGAATTTAATCCTAACATGACTCAAAACTGGATTTCCCGGTTTGAGTTTTGGCCTTATCTAGAAACTTTCGCGATTGATTCAGAAAGAGAACTACGGGCAGAATTTCACGGCACACCTGACTTAATAGTTGGAAACTATACTGATGGGAATTTAATAGCATTCTTGCTGGCGCGACGGCTAAAAGTTACCCAATGCAATGTTGCCCATGCTTTGGAAAAATCTAAATACTTGTTCAGTAACCTCTACTGGCAAGAATTAGAGGATAAATATCATTTTTCATTGCAATTCACAGCTGACTTGATTGCGATGAATGCTGCCAATTTTGTTGTCAGCAGTACCTACCAAGAAATTGTGGGAACACCGGATAGTGTGGGACAGTACGAGTCTTATAAGTGTTTCACCATGCCGGAGTTATACCATGTTACCAATGGTATTGAATTATTTAGTCCCAAATTTAATGTCGTACCGCCTGGAGTAAACGAAAATAATTACTTCCCGTACACCCGGACTAAAGATCGAGTAGAGAGCGATCGCCAACGCCTGGCAGAAACACTCTTTACTCTAGAAGATCCTACGCAAATATTTGGCAAACTCGACGATCCTAACAAGCGCCCTCTCTTCTCAATGGCGCGTCTTGACCACATCAAAAACCTCACAGGTTTAGCTGAATGTTATGGTCAAAGTAAAGAATTACAGGAGCATTGCAACTTAATTTTGGTGGCGGGTAAGTTACGTGTAGAAGAATCAGGCGATAACGAAGAACGTGACGAAATTATCAAACTCTACCACATCATTGACGAGTACAATCTCCACGGCAAGATTCGTTGGCTGGGTGTGCGCTTGTCTAAAACTGATTCTGGTGAAATTTACCGAGTCATTGCCGATCGCCAGGGAATTTTTGTACAACCAGCTTTATTTGAAGCTTTTGGTTTGACAATTTTAGAGTCGATGGTTTCAGGATTGCCAACTTTTGCCACACAGTTTGGTGGGCCACTAGAGATTATTCAAGATAAGGTTAATGGTTTTTTAATTAACCCAACAAATTTAGATGAGACAGCCACAAAAATTGTGGATTTCATCACAAAATGCGAACAAAATCCTAACTATTGGAGTGAAATTTCCCAGCGAGGAATTGACCGAGTTTATAGCACCTATACTTGGAAAATTCACACTAGCAAGCTCTTATCATTAGCACGGATTTATGGCTTCTGGAATTTTACTTCGAAGGAGAATCGGGAAGATTTGTTGCGTTATCTTGAGGCTTTGTTCTATTTAATTTACAAGCCAAGAGCGCAACAACTATTAGAGCAGCACAAGTATCGGTAATTTGTCATTACATTAGTCATTTGTTGTGGTCAAGGACAAATGACTAAGTTGTTAACGCTCGCCAAGTTCGCTGACCAACTATTCCATCTGTTCCTAAATTCTGCTGGTTTTGAAAGGCTTTGACAGCAGTTTCTGTCAGTGCGCCATAAATCCCATCCACTCTTACGGCATAACCGTTAGCCACTAACAGCCGTTGTAAGACTCTGACAGCAAGACCAGAGCTACCGAAATAAAGAGTCGGCATAGGTTGGCTACTAAACCTCTGGAAACGTCCTGTAACCTTTATGCGGACTTGGCCTACAGACTGAGAATGCTTTTTAGACTTGCCTAAGTTAGAAGAAGCTAGGAACTGATTATTTTTGCTGATTTTCTGAAGTATATGTCCTTTCTCTAGTGCGATCGCTGAGGGAGAAGCTTGGGAAATCTCATTTGTCTGCATAAATTCAGGTGGTGTGACTTGAGCAGTTATCTCCGACTCATTCTGTTTTGACTGCTTTTCATCATTTTCCATCTGAACTAATTGCTGTTGTGGCAAATTGGTTCCAAATGCTTGTCTTATTGTTAATACGCCCGTCATCATCAGGCCAATTTCAGTCATTGTAGTTCATTTTACTTCAACCAATATTTCTTTTAGCTAACAACATTGCTGCTGTTCAGGATCATACATACTAACTAAATAAAAAAGTCATGTACTAATTAATTTTTGAGATAATATTATCATGCTCATATTTGCTCACCTCCGATTCCGTCTAATGAGACTAATATTATTAGTTTTGTGCCTTTTTTATCTTCAATCAAGCCACTAACTTCTAAGATATGCTATTTAAATCAACGGTTTAGACAATAACATACTATATGATTCTCTGGGAATGCCATCAAAGAAATTTTCTCGTTACCTTTGGCTCATGCTTGATATGCTGATGCTACTTTTAGCATATTTATACTACCAGCAAAAATCCTGTGAATTTTCTGAGTCTGTTTTTTAGGCATTTATCAATGCAACTTTTGACAATCATGATAAACTCTTGATTTTAAACAATTTGTCCTCCTTTAGAGGGGGTTATCAACTTTTTATCAATCACTTTTATATCGCAGGATACATGCTGGTCGTCACACAATTATCTAGTTTTGTCAACTTCAATCTAGAAATATTCAGCTATGTTTCCTAAATATTTGCTTTGTAATTGAATTTATATGGCTTCTTCGCCCTATCTTAGAAAACACATACTTCGACCTCAAGAAGATGAAACCGAACAACGTTGTTGTACGGTCTTGAATTTAAACTAGAGTTGAGACTACTGCATGACAAAGTTACATGGTAGCAATGTAAATAATGTGTATACAATTCTCTGCTTAACTTGTGTTAATTTTTATAACATTTTTAAATGTTAAGAAAGGATGCACCTTATTAGCGCGTAGGTGTAGCTCGCCCTTAGGCATTGCTTAGTACGCTTAGTTGTGGCGAGTTGAAAAACTTTTTACCTTTTTTCATCTCGCCACAAAGCAATACCACCTAATAAACCAGTAATATTAGGGATGAGTTTTACATTTAAAGGTAGCTGGAAATTCACTCTTACAGCTTCACCACCGCCAATGTAAAGGTAATCATAATTGAACAGATGTTGTAAGGATGCGATCGCTTTTTCTAAACGCCTATTCCATCTTTTCTCACCAATTTTTTCTAACTCTGCACGCCCTAACTGCTGCTCAAAAGTCTCTCCTTTGCGAAACGGATGATGTCCCATTTCCATATTTGGTACTAGCTTACCGTCTACAAATAAAGCTGAACCAAACCCTGTACCGAGAGTAATCACCAGTTCTACACCTTTACCTGCGATCGCACCAAACCCCTGCATATCTGCATCATTAATCACCCGTACAGGCTTGTTTAAGTGTTTTAATAATGCTGTTTCCAAATCAAATCCAATCCAATCTGGATGTAAGTTTACCGCCGTTTCCGTGACTCCACAGCGCACCACGCCAGGAAAACCCACCGAAACGCGATGAAATTCACCTTGAGCCGCAGCTAACACAACAATTGCATTAATTACAACGTCTGGTGTAGCAGGTTGAGGTGTATCTAAACGCGCTCTTTCTGTTACAGGACTTCCGGTAATATCTAAAACCATAGCCTTAACGCCACTACCACCAATATCAACCGATAGGGTACGAATCGATCCATTTTCTTCAACCATCGAGTTACATCCTTGTTAATGCTTGTTCTTTCGATATTATGCTCTGCTGCATCCGATCGAATTCGGATGTTTGGAGAGTCTTTATATTGAGGGGAAAGTGGAGGAGATGAGTTCTCTACTCAACTTAGCGCCAGCAAGGTTTGAGCAACTCATGTCTTAAGATTAAAGAATCTTCGTGGCTACCCTGCTCCTCACAGAGACGCTCCAGCCTGGAGAGTGCCAAGCCTATCGACAACCACAGTTTACTAGTCCTGAGTCCTGAGTAGTATATCAACACATTAGACGCACGACAACATCCAGATTTGCTAATGTAGAGATAGTGGAAATAGTACTGGCATAGCTGCTTAAAATCTATCGGGCAGCAAATTTCTATTAAAAGTAATAATAAGAGAAAGAATTATGACGGCGTTTGAACCTCAAAGCATCCGCTCTTATAGCCAAGAAGATGTCCAACAAATTCTACACTTAGCGATCGCTCGTCAAGCTAATGACAAAAATACAGAATTTTCTTATGAGCAGATATTAGAAATTGCTGCTGAGTTAGAAATTTCACCTGATTCTTTAAGATTAGCCGAGCGCGATTGGTTAGTACAACAAGGTCAAGCCCAGCAGAGAAAAGCTTTTGACGCTTACCGTATTAGAAGATTTCAGAAGCGTCTAGGGAATTATGCAATTTTCAATGGCTTTTTTATACTATTAAATTTACTAACTGGTGGCGGAATTTCTTGGTCGCTGTACATTTTGCTATTCTGCGGATTACCTGTAGGGCTGGATGTATGGAATACTTTTCAAATCAAAGGCGAAGAGTATGAAATAGCATTCCAGAAGTGGAGCCGTAATCATCAGATTAAGAAAACCATCAGCACAGTTTTGAATAAGTGGTTTAAGGCATTACAGGCTTAGTAGATTTCCTTGGCTAAGGTAACTCTTTGTAGATATCGGTAACTCAAAGAAAAACCCCGCAGGAGAAACGGGGTAATATTTACCGCTACCTACATTTGTTGTGTAACATCACTTAAATAAAATTTTAAGAAACACAGCAATTATTAGGATTAAAATTGATATTACCTGATTGGCTGAAAGTATTCTTTCTATCTTGATACTGATATAAGGGTCTATCAATAGTCTGAAATATGATTTTATCTACAAGTAGTTCTAAGATAATAGTAGGTGAAGCAGTTAACAATATTTTTGAGTTCTAGAAGATTAGATAAGCCAGATTATACCTAAATACGATTCATTTAAGGGTAAAAACTAAAAGTGGTGTAGCTTGGGTTGAGGTACAAAACCCAATATTATCAAGCATTTGTTGGGTTTCGCTATTCCTCAACGCAACCTACTATTTTTTTTAACTGAACCGTATTGGGTTATACCTGGCTGGAAAACCGAGATTTATTCTTAGAGCAAATAATAATAGACTAATATCACAATACCAATAGATATGAAACAGCATCTATAGAAAAAACAAAGAAGGCAAAAAAGTTATTGTGTTCATAGTCGTTTCTGATAAATACTAAATAACGTGTAAAATTTTACACGTTATTTATTGACAAGCACTACAAGCGTTGGTGATTAAGATTAAAAGCCCTCTGAAAATCCCAATTATGGTATTTACTTAAGTTTTTCGTAAGCAGCCAAAATAATTTTTTCGGTTTCTTCCCAACTAATACATTTATCAGTTACAGAAACCCCATATTTTAATTCTTCTTGTTTACCGGTAATTGGTTGACTACCTTCATACAAATGTGATTCCAGCATCATGCCAACTATTGATGTATTACCATCCACTATTTGCTGAATAATATTTTCTAAAACAGCACCTTGTAATTTGTAATCTTTATTGGTATTTCCGTGGCTACAGTCGATAACAATTCTTGGTGGTAAATTCGCCTGTTTTAATTTATCTTCTACTAATTTGACATTTGCTGCATCAAAGTTGGGTTGACTACCACCTCTTAAAATTACGTGACCATAGCCATTACCTTTAGTTTGAAAGACGCTGACTTGTCCGTTTTGATTAATTCCCAGAAAATTATGTGGGTTTCTAGCTGATTGTAGGGCATTCAAAGCTACTTGAATATTGCCATCAGTACCGTTTTTAAAACCCACAGGCATCGAAAGTCCACTTGCCATTTCACGGTGAGTTTGTGATTCGGTCGTGCGTGCCCCAATAGCAGACCATGTAATCAGTTCACTAATGTATTGAGGTATGATTGGATCTAGTGCTTCTGTACCCGCAGGTAATCCCAATTCTGTAATTTTTAATAACAGATCGCGTGCAATTAATAAACCATTCTCTACATGGAAAGAATCATCCATATCTGGATCGTTAATTAGCCCTTTCCAACCGACGGTTGTTCTTGGCTTTTCAAAGTATACACGCATTATTAGTAGTAGCTTATCCTTAACTTGCTCAGACAACGCTTTCAACCTTTCAGAATATTCGAGCGCTGCTTTTGGGTCGTGGATTGAGCATGGCCCAACTACTATAAACTTTCTCCGATCCTGAAAATCGAGGATATCTTCTATTTCCTGCCTGTATGCTAAAACTCTTTGCTCGGCTAATTGTGTTAAAGGTAATTTTGATTTTATTTCATTGGGAGTTAGTAAAATACGATCGTTCTCAATGTTAGCGTTATCGATATTACTATTAAATAATTTGTTGTGCATGGGGATGCTTGGGCAATTTTATATACGCACTTCAACTCAAAAGTGTAACACAAACCAATGAAATTTTAAAATAGCTTATTTTGTGCTTGACAAATTTCTAATTAAACTGTATTTAGGTAAAAAAATAACTTAAAAAAGGGGAGAATATTTCCCCCCTTTCTTTTTGCTATTGGATTACTGGCTCAGTGTTAGTGTATATAATTACTGCCATACAAACACTTTGGCTTCGTATGGGCCTAAGTCAGTTATGATGCCATCATCACCAGATTCGACATCATAATTGCCTGTCCATTCGTGCCATGTACCAGCACTCGGAAAATTAGGAACATGATAGCCAGCTAGGAAGTTTTCTGAGAAATTTGCGATTACGACTACACGAGAACCTTCATCATTCCAACGAGTATAAGCTAATACTTTTGCCTCTGGATTTTCGTGGATAAAGTCAATATTTTCTGTGTAGAGAGCGTGATTACTTTTACGCAGGTTGGTTAAGCCTTTGTATGATTCAAATAAACTACGATTGAGATCGTTACCTAACAGTGTCCAATCAATTTTTGATGATTCGGGTTGTTTGGGTTTGTACTCACCAAATTCCTCTCCCATCCAAATCAAAGGTACGCCAACAGCAGTCATTAGGATGGCTACTCCTAATTTAACCCTTCTAAAGGCTTCTTCGTCAAAAATCTCACGGTTCCCCAATTCAACCATGACATGGTTATGGTCATGGTTGGTGAGGTAATTTACTACATTCGTAGCACCCAAGAAGCCTTGGCGTTTGCAATCAATGACATCTTTGAGACGCTCTAAATCAAATGTATCACCGCAGATATGTTCTAGAATGCAGTGATAGAAACTATCATGCCAGCAACCATCCATTGGGCCATCTACATTGGTAATGCTGGTAGTTTCAGGAATGTGTTCAGCAACGTTGTAAAAAGGCTTTGCACCAGCAGTTTTTTTGGCTTCCTGAACAATCCAGTGCATGAAGTCGTAATTAGCAATTTGCCGTGCCGCATCATAGCGAATACCATCAAGATGATATTCTGATATCCAAAAACGAATTGTTTCACCAATAAATTTCCAGGCTGGCTTAATATCTAATTTTTCGTCATAATGTTCATAATTAAACTCAGGCCCCCAGTTATTATCAGGATCACGAGGTTCATGATGATACCAATAATCGTGGTCAATTTGTGTTAGAGGAGCAGATGCTTCTGAGTGGTTATAAATACCGTCAAGAATTACACGAATTCCTTTGGCATGACACTCATCAATCAATTTTTTTAAATCAGCAGTAGAGCCATAACTAGATTCTGTTGCAAAGAAGTGTCGAGGATTATAACCCCAACTATAATCACCAGGATATTCTTTAAGTGGCATCAACTCAATAGCATTGATTCCTAGTTCAACCAAATAATCTAACTTTTCAATGACGTGTTTATACTTGCCTCGTGCATAAGGGTCATCCTCACCACCAGAAAAGTCACCAACGTGCAATTCATAAATTACTAATTCGTGGTCAGCAGGTAAAGGTTTATCATCATGTTGCCAGACATAAGTATCAGTAATTCTTTCGCCATCTTTTACACGAATAACACTATCATCTTTTCCACTCAGTTCATCTATATCAGTTGCATAAGGGTCTGTAACATCAACCCATTGTTCTGGCTCAAAAAACCATGAATTTGACTGGATGCGAAATTTATATTTATAAACACCGTCTTCTAGTTCAACACTTGTACGAAAATAACCATCATCACCTTTTTCCATTGGTATTTCTTGCCAATCAGAAAAAGAACCAATTAATGCGGCTCCTTTGTTGTATGGTGCAAATAAATTAAATTCAATTGGCTTTGCCATAGAAGTGTTTGTAATATCAAGGGTTGATAGACGTATTCTCTGATGGTTAATTGAATTTACAAATCGGTCTAGAGAAATAATTATTTAACCAGCGCTTCTCTCTTGAGGATGAATTTATAAATATTTTTGTAAAAATTACTATTTTTTGGCGATTTTTGACTGTTTATCGCATTTCCTTTTAACCTATAAAACTACTAAACTTAAAATACTATTAATCAAGTTACAAGATTTATATAAATAAGTTAATGACTTTTATTTTTTTAAATAGCAGATATTAAGTAAAAATAATATGTTTTTGTCTAAATATCTGCTGTATCAGGTTATTCAATTTTGCCGTTAGTTTGTTGTAGATAACTTAAAAACCAATTTGCCGCAGTTGCTCTGCGAGTTTGCCGTGGCCCAAATTCACCAATTTTGTACCCTTTGAAACCCAGCTTTTCTTTTAACATTTGTTTATTTTCAGCAGGGATAGAACGAGTTAACTTCACTGTTGCAGGGCGAGATTCTATGAAATTTGGTGGTTGTGGGTACTCCTCTTGCCATTCTGGTGCAACTTGGCTAATGTCCCATTGTGCAGTTGAAGAATCATAGCGATAGCCTAAATAATGCCATAGCAACTGGTTGACTGTGGCATCATCAAGTTTATCGTCAAGAATTGCCCAAATTGTTGCTGTATTGAGTGGTGGCAGGTTAGACATAAGCAATTCAAAATTCCAGGTTGAAAAACGGGCTACTAATTAATTTAATTCATAACAATTAGCAGAGTAGTGAAAAATACTTTATCATTACTCTGCTACACTCCTAAAGATAGGGATAATTGCGATCGCACTTTCAGGGCATGACGCTTGGAGGTAAAACAGATTGTGTATACACAAACTAGGTAAACTGGAATCGTAAAGATTAGACCAGTTTATGCAGAATTCTACAGCACTGCCAAAGATCATCCGCGCCCATGTATTCATTTCTGGCCGAGTCCAAGGAGTGGGTTATCGCTATTCCACTGTCGATACCGCTAGGCAGTTGGGATTAACCGGTTGGGTGCGAAATCTCCCTGATAATCGAGTAGAGGCAGTTTTTGAAGGGACGCGAGAGGTTGTAGATAATATGGTTCGTTGGTGTCACTCTGGGCCACCTGCTGCTGTGGTTAAAGATGTTGTGGTTGAGTATGAAGTACCGGAAGGGTTACGAGGATTTGAAGTTAAGCGGGTTGAGTAGAGAGTTAGAACATCTTCTATTGTGTCTCCTGGTCTTGGCTCAACTCATATATAATCTGCTCCATAGAGGATATAGAATCGTGTGTTGAGGTAGCTTTTGCTTGCGAAAATCGCTGCCAAATCGCCATACAAAGAGTTAATCTACGGTTTTTTGCTTGATTTTGGGAATTCTAAATCTAATCAGCTATAGAAACCGCAGATGTATATGACTCAATTTGAGGTATGTGACTCAAGACAATGGCAATTTCTGCCCTTGGTAACAGGTCGCAGTATTATTCTTTTTAGCAGCATTTTGTTATTTTCAGAATCAAATGTGGCGATTGCTAGACAGCAGCCGGTAAATGTTGCACAGATGACGCAGACAAGTTCGCCAGATGCAACTCTGGCTGTTGCTAAACTTGCATATCAAGAAGGGAAGCAACTATATCAGCAAGGAACAGCAGAATCTCTGTTAAAAGCGATCGCAAAATTTGAGGAAGCACTTTTACTATATCGTCAACTGAGCGATCGCTCCAATGGGCAAAACCTACTCTCCTTAGAAGCTGACACCCTTGTTTATATTGGCAAAATCTACTCAAATTTAGGAGAAAAGCAGAAGGCACTAGATTATTACAAGCAATCCCTACCTCTATCTGAACAAATAGGTGACAAACAAGCCCAAGGTACTACGCTCAATAACATTGGCAAAATCTACTCAGAGTTAGCAGAAAAGCAAAAGGCGCTGGATTACTACAACCAATCCATATCCTTAAGGCGACAAGTGGGAGACAAAAATGGTGAAGCTATTAGTCTCAATAATATCGGCTCTGTGTACCATTTCCTGGGAGAAAAGCAAAAGGCGTTGGATTACTACAACCAATCCCTGTCCCTCAAACGACAGGTGAGAAACAAGGCAGGGATAGCGACAACTCTGAACAACATTGGCAAAGTTTACTTAGATTTAGGAGAGAAGCAAAAGGCACTCGATTACTTCAGCCAAGCCCTGTCTTTATACCAACAGGCTAAAGACGCAGAGAAAGAAGGAATACCAACTGCTCTGAGCAATATTGGCACAGTTTATTTAGAGTTAGCAGAACAGCAAAAAGCACTCTCATACTTTGGACAAGCCCTGATTTTATACCGACAGGCGGGAGACAAAGGAGGGATAGCAACTGCTCTAAACAATATTGGCAAAGCTTACTCAAATTTAGGAGAACACCAAAAGGCGCTAGATTATTACAGCCAATCTTTGCTGCTATATCAACAGACAGGGAACAAGGCAAGGGAAGCACGTACACTCTATAACATCGCTTTTGTTCAACACGACGCAGGCAATTTTCAGTCTGCCCTGACTCAGATAGAGAAAGTCATCAAAATTGTTGAAGGTCTTCGTATCAAAATTGACTCTCAGGAACTCCGCGCTTCCTATTTTGCCACGGTGCAGAATTATTATGAGTTTTATGTCGATTTGCTGATGCAGTTACACAAACAGCAACCATCTCAAGGATATGATGCTTTGGCATTGCAAGCCAGCGAACGCGCCCGCGCCCGCAGTCTTTTGGAACTACTTGCAGAAGCCAACGCAGATATTCGCCAAGGTGTAGAGCCAAAGTTACTTGCTCAAGAACATAACTTGCAGCAACAACTCGATGTTTTAGAAAAACGTCGGATACAACTATTAAGTGGTAAGCATACTGAAGCACAGGTGCAAGCTTTAGAAGAAGACACCGAGGTACTTCTAGAACAGTATAAACAAGTCCAGGCACAAATCCGTGCTACTAGTCCGCGTTATGCAGCGCTGACTCAACCTCAGCCTCTCTCACTCGTACAAATTCAACAGCAAGTACTTGATGAAAACACTCTGCTTTTAGAATATTCTTTGGGGGAAAAGCGCAGTTATCTTTGGGCAGTTACTAATAAAAGTATTACCAGTTACGAACTACCCAAGCGTGCAGATATTGAAGCTACAGTGCAAAAGTTCCGTCAAGAAATCACTACCCCGTATCTAAAGCATAGTCCGTCTCTAAATGCTCTGTCTCAACAAATACTTGCACCAGTAGCCCAGCAACTGCAAAAGAAGCGTTTAGCGATCGCCAGCGATGGTGCTTTGCAATATGTGCCATTTGCCGCCCTCACAACAGGTAGCAGTCGCAATTATGAACCATTACTGCTCAATCACGAAATCATTACTCTTCCTTCAGCGTCTACATTAGCTATCCTCAGAAGCGAACACAAAGGACGTAAATCTGCTCCTAAAACCTTAGTTGTATTGGCAGATCCGATTTTTAATAGTGATGATGAGCGTCTTCAAAATAAAGCACAAGTGTCTCGCCTACCTGTGCCAGAGAGCAATTTAGACAACCTGGCTTTAACCAGATCCGCCCAAGATTCAGACATTAGCTTTGAACGTCTGCGCTTTACACGTCAAGAAGCCGAGCAAATTCTTTCTCTTGTACCTGTTAGCGATCGCAAACAAGCCTTTGATTTTACCGCCAGTCGTACCACTGCTAGCAGCGAAAATTTGAGTCAATATCGCATCATCCATTTCGCTACGCATGGCATCCTTAACAGCAAGCATCCAGAATTATCAGGAGTGGTATTATCGCTATTTGACGACAAGGGAATGCCACAAAATGGCTTTTTGCGCTTGCACGATATCTTCAACCTCAACCTGCAAGCAGAACTGGTAGTACTCAGCGCCTGTAAAACCGGACTGGGAGAAGAAGTTAAGGGAGAAGGATTAGTAGGGTTAACCAGAGGGTTTATGTATGCAGGCAGCCCGCGAGTCGTAGTCAGCCTATGGAGTGTAGATGACCAGGCAACATCTGAACTTATGAAGGTATTTTACAAAAAGATGCTGCAAGAAGGATTAAAGCCAGCAGCAGCATTGCGGACAGCGCAAATAGAAATATGGCGCACTCAAAAATATGCCGCACCCTATTACTG
>NZ_JADEXU010000191.1 GCF_015206895.1 Nostoc sp. LEGE 12450
CCTGACGGTTTAGCCCGGTAAATGCCCTCAGCAGGCGGTCTTCTTTCAGCACCCGATTCACGTCTAGCATTTTTCTGTCTTGTTCTAATCGCCAATCGTTACTTTACCTTATTAAGCGACAAGTCTAGTACATAGTATAGATAGCTTTACTGCACCGGAATCATGGTGATAGTTTTTGGTAAGCCCTTTCATGCGTTATGTAGGAGATTGTGTATACATCGGATGGTGAGACTGTGGCATTGCAAGAGATGATGCGACGGTATCCTTTGAACAGTAGTAGGGTTAACTGAAGCCAGATGGCGATAAAAATTACATCGCTAATCGCCGATTTCCATACCATTGGCTTAAATCATCCTCAATACCCTCAAGAATAGCGATCGCTTCGGTTATCGATTTTGAAGAAGCAACTAAAATTGCAAACGCTTGCTCAACCCGTTGCTGATAGTCAGTAGGGCAAATAGCAAACTTAGCCGCAATTGCCACCGCTCCCTTTTCATTCAACAGATAATCTTCATTGAGGGCGAATAAAACCTGATTCATACACGCCACACTGCGGAAACAACAACCTGCTGCGTAAACGACATCATCGCGTGCAATCGCCTTTTTTGCAACCACCAGCGAGAAACTGATTTCCCAAGCGAAAGTGTCAATAGTTGCCTGTTTCAGCCCAGATGGATAAGGCTTTGTTTTGAGCTTCAAAGCTTCTAAAACACCATCCGGGTCATGAAGTACCTGACAAATAGCAATTTCACTCATATAAATCGAGGATACAAAACCATGAGGATGTCCTGGTTGGTAATCAATAGTAATTTGTCCAGCATGGCAATCATCAATCACACGATTGACCTTCGCCAAATCACGATAGAGAAAATCTACACCTATACCTTGAACTTGTAGCCAACCGCCGCCATTAATCCACTTTCCCCATCCACCAATCACAGTAATCAAATTTACCCGATGGTTATCATCAAGCTCAGAGGCAAGGCGATTTAGAGCAATTAAATCGGGCGGGTTTTCTGAATTATAATAAATTCCCAAATCTACATCTGACTTATTGGTGTGGTTGCCCCGTGCCCGTGAACCGCCCAATGAGATAGCTGTAATTCCCTCAATTGACCGCAAACTTGAAACAATATGGTTGATGAATTGAGGCGATTCCTGATTCATAGAGCGATTGTTACATTACTATCGCTGTCATTTTATATTTTAAAGGCATCGCTACTTAAATTTATAATGCGATTGATTCGTTTGGACTCACTGCCATTATAAAAGTATAATTTCTGAGCCGCGCCTGTTACCATTCCTGAGAAATGGTCACATGAGGCGATTGTAGCGAGGTCAAATATGCGACCTTTAAGAAGGGAAAAACTAAATCGAGCGGCGAATTCTGGCGACAATCCGGGGTTTGATTTTTTGCAAGAGTGCTGGAGTGATGATCCGGCTTTGCAGATTGTGATTAAGAAACTGCTGGCGAAGTTTGGACAGTGGGGGATTGCTTGTGTTGATGGGGTGCTGGTGAAGTGGAAGAATTAACAATGCCTAACGCCTTCTTCTTTCCGATACCTCTTAAATTTACACCTTTTTTGCGACAATTTTTATACAAAGTTGCACCCAAAACAATAGGTAACTCAAGGCTGAGGGAGATTAAGAATCATTATTCATATACTCCCCCACTTCTTCATTTTAAAATGCTATTTCAGAATGCAACTTAGTATCAGGAGAGCATCAATCAGACGTAATGCCTGAAGTTGCAAGAGCAGAGCAAAGTAAACGATCAATTTCTGCTATATCGGGATCAAAACTTTGGTCGTTCAGAGCTGATTGAGCAAGGTTTCCAGATTGACTACTTGCCGATGTTTGTTCTTGTATTGTGCGTAACTGGTGTAAACGATTAATTAGTGAAGAACAACGGTAAACCATAGCGGAGCGACTATCTACTTTTAACTTAATAAAAATCCGGCGTAGGTGAGCAGAAACAGTCCACTCGCTGATTTGAAGTTGGTTAGCAACTTTTTTATTAGATGAACCTAAACCAACCAGAGCAGCAATTTGCAACTCTCGTCCTGTTAAAACACTAATTAGGCTAGGATCTATAACCTCTGGTGTGTTCTGAGTTTTTACAATTGCATAGTGATTTCCATCAGCTTCAAAATGCCCAACTACAGAAAATGAAATAGTGTCAATAATAACCTCTGAAGTAAACTGTTGCCTATTTTCTGTAGGCGATTCAACTGCAATAATAAGAAAACCAGAGTTTTTTATGAAAAACTTATTAATGACATAGGAATCTGAAAGTAAGTTTCCAGCAAAAATACTAGAAGTTTGATCAACGTGTCCTTGCATGATTTTCTTAACTCTAAATTTAGCTATTAAGGGCTTGAGGCTGATATGTACTTAACAGGCTGAATGGTCTATAGCTGAGAAGATATGCAGAAACTTTTTTGATCAGGAACTTAATGTTTTTGGAATCTAGATGACGTGTGAAGAAAACCGTTTTAAAGCTTTTCTAACCCCTGATGTTTTTATGATTTATGCTTATTACTGCTATTTTCAGGCTAATACAGCACATTTTTAGTTCTTATGCACAGTCTTAAAGATATACAGAAGAATTCAAAAGCGTGATCTAAAAACATAAAAACTGCGGTAACAAAAATCTATTAATAGTCAGGCTGTCTAAAAATGACACTGGATAGTTGCTTCAAGATTTCCCATCATAAGTAGGAATACTGACACTATACACTAAAATTTAACAACTTGATCAAGCTAAAAGAATGATGTAATTAAAATTTAAGATTTCGGTTTCAATAGTTAAAACTTTTATATATATCAATTAAGAAATATTTATGTATACAACTATACTAAATACCAAAACCCTCTAGCGCCTATCCAAGGCTCGTTTTGCAATTTTGGGCTGTCTACCTTCTCATCAGCAAGGTCAGATGGACTGAATGGTAACTTTTGGGATAACACATTAGCTTTTGGAGATTCTGGCACGAACAGATGCAAAACTATTAAGTGTAATCCTGCCCAAAGAAACTTGATAGTACCAGTAGAAACCAGTAATTGTCGCAAATAATCGCGCTCTACTGAGACACAAGAATCTCTAGGTGTGAGAACTTGACAAGAGATGCCCCAAAATTGTAGAGCTTTACAAATTTCTGGAGGAAAGTTTTTTTCAAAATCTGCTTTTTGCTGATAAGTCAGAATGAAAGCAGAACCTAAACTTGCAGCCAGCGCTATGGTATCGCGGAAGGCAAGAGGTAAAACATAGTCTATAGTTTGAGATTCGTCAAGTTGACTATCGAGGGACTTTGTAAGCACTTCCCATTGCCAAAAGATTTCTAGATTTTTATTTTTAGGAAGGAGAGATTCTCTTAGGCTATCTCCTAGCCAAAATAAATTAAGTCTTGCTAAGTCATTCTCCATACGGAATTGTTCCCATCTCTTAAGTGAACAAAGCGTTTCCTCCAGTGCAACACGTTCTTGCTTGGGTGTTCTACAAGAGTTAATTCCTTTTGGAGTAATTAATTCTGGATGTTGTGAGTAAAAGGAAGAACTGTCAAGTATATGCCAAAGTTCTCGTACTACCCATAACTCCATCACTTCTCCTAACTGTTGAATTAAAGGAACTCCGTGGACAGAGAGAGCTAAGGCTGGGTCAATAATGCATATCTGAGGTTGGGAAAGACAGGGATTGGTTTTGGGTAAGAGATCGTACTTCATTACATTTGGTTATGGCATTAGGTTTTGATAATTTTAATATGTATCCCAGCCGTATTTATTCTCTGGGAAGAAAGATTGTTTAATTTAGTGCCTACAACATAAATCAGAAAGCTTTTAAATACAATGCATAAAATTTGGATTTCGACTACTAGTTAAAATTAACTAGGTATAAAAGCTTAGTTAAAATGGGTGACTTGCAAAAATTATTAAACAGTAATATCACTATAGAGAAAATATTTTTTGTTCACTCTCAAGAAAGTCAACAGGTTTTTTAGTGAATTCATCAATTTAGAGATCATTACTGCTTAAACCAAAAAAGCATTTATGAACAAGCATTGCACTGCTGATTTTCAGATAGTTGCAGAACAAGCCCTTGCCAATACTGCTAAATCACCAGACAGTTTACTAACGATATTTCCTAGTAATCCTCAACTGAGCCAGGTCTTCCAATTTATTGAGGCAAATTATAATCAACCAATCAGTTTATGTGACGTAGCTGTTGCCGTTGGTTACTGCGCGGCTTATTTGACGGATTTAGTACGACGCAATACAGGATATACAGTGAATGATTGGATTGTTGAACGTCGAATGGTAGCAGCACGCACTCTACTGCTAGAGACTGATCAATGTGTAAGTCAAGTTGCTCAAGCAGTTGGTTATCAGCATGAAGGTTACTTTTTTCGCCAATTCCGCCGACATCATGGGATTACACCTAAAGCTTTTAGAAAGACCCAACGCAGCTAGAGTAGTAGCAGCCATTAGCGTTAATTGGAGTAAAGCAATAAAGCTGTAGATCCATTTAAATATTTGGCATATTTAACTTTAAAATTGGGAACTATAAGCCATTTTTAAAGCATCAAAAGATTACACTTTAAAGCTGAAGAGCATCTTTCAAATGAAGCATTTACATCGGTTATTTAACCCACTTGCTTGGCCGATTGCTGCGAAAATTTCGGTAGCATTGGTTTGTGCTGTGCTAATACCGATGATCTTCACCGCCTACTACAATCTGCAACAAAGCTTAAACAGTGTAGAGGCTGGGGAATACCGCAAATTGGAACTGTTAGCCAGCAGTAGCGCTAGTCGCTTTGACCAGTTAATTATTGACCAACATCGTGTAGTTTCCCAAGTCAGTAATAATCGTCATGTAGTAGATTTCCTTGCTGCTGACACACCACAAAACCAAGAAACTCACCGCAACCTACAACCAACACTACAAAACGTCCTCCGCTCTCATCCAGATATTGATAATGTCTTGCTGATGGATAACAAAGGTGAATGCCTTGCTGCAACAGATCCAAAATTCATTGGCGAAAACTATTCGATTATTCAGGATAACTTTTATGGATTTGGTAGCTTGGTGAGCCAAACAATTGAAAATCCAGGAATGTTTTTCTCTGGGCGTGTGCGATCGCCTAATGGAGAAATTGTGGGAACTATCCTACTCAATATCCAGGGAGAAGATATCTGGACAACTATTAATGCCTTACATATAGACTTTCAGACAAATGTCTTCCTGATTGACCAACAGGGAGTAATCATTAGTCATGCCGATCCATCTCTGCTCTACCATAGCCTCCTGACGCTACCAACTCAAACATTAAAACAGGTTGCTCAAAACAAACGCTACGGTGTGGATCGGGTTGAGAGCTTGGACATTCCTGACTTAAAGGTGATGGTGAGAGCTAAACAGCCAGGACACGCCACCTATCAATTGCCGCGATCGCACATGGCACAGATAGTCGGCTTTGCACCTTTAGCAACGCAACCTTGGGTATTGGGAGTCAGCCAATCCAAAGCAGAGTTTAGCATTCCTTTGAATCGCCTGATTTGGCTCAATAGTACCAGCGTGGTAATAGTCGGCGGAATTACGGCAATCATAGCGCTGCTCTTGGGGCTAAGTATTTCCCGACCGATTCGCGCCCTCATCGTCGCCACCCAAGCGTTGGAAGATGACGATTTTGATTCTCATGTACTAGAACTCCATCAGAATTTGGCTCAATTTACCCATAGTCAAGATGATATCGGTCAATTAATGTGTGTCTTTTTAGAGATGGCTGAGTCAGTCAGAATGCGAGATCAGCGCCTAAAAGTCCAAGTACAGGAACTTTGCATTGAGATTAACGAAACCAAAAGAGCTAGCCACGTTGCCGAAATTACTGAAAATGAACACTTTCAGCAATTACAACAAAAAATCCAAAAGCTTAGAGAACAGCAAGTGGCACAAACCGAAACTGAGACAGAGTACTACCAAAGATTGCAGAATCAGGTGCAATCTATCAAAGAGCGATCGCACGATCTATGAGCCATTGAATTTATTGATTAGCGTTGATGGCAAGACTGAAAGTTTGGGAGATATTTAAAGGGAAAAATTACTCTTGATAATGACTTTGAGGTAAATTATGGCACAGATTATTGCAGTTCATTCATTCCGTGGTGGCACTGGCAAATCCAACTTGATTGCTAATATGGCTGCTACTATGGCCTTGCAAGGACAACGTGTAGGCATTATTGATACTGATATTCAATCACCAGGAATTCACATGATTTTTGGGATTAATGAAAACAAAATGGAACGCACCCTCAATGATTATTTGTGGGGGTACTGTAATATAAAAGATGCTGCCTATGATGTTACTGAAACTTTAGCTATAGAGCAGGGAAATACAAGCACAGTTAAAGGCAGTCTTCATTTAGTTCCTTGTAGTATTAAAGCTAGTGAAATCGCCAGAGTTCTCCGGGAGGGATATGATGTCGTTCGGCTAAACGATGGTTTTCAAGAATTCATTCGTAGTCTGAAATTAGATTATCTATTAATTGATACACATCCTGGTTTAAATGAAGAAACTTTGCTTTCTATTGGGATTTCTAACGTTTTAGTAATTCTTTTACGTCCAGACCATCAAGACTTTCAAGGAACTGCCGTGACAGTCGATGTAGCTCGGAAGCTGAAAGTACCAAAAATGTTGTTAGTTATCAATAAGGTGCTGCCAAACTTAAATTTTACTGACTTGCAGCAACAGGTAGAGAAAATCTATAACGCTCCTGTTGTGGGGATTTTGCCTCTTTCAGAAGATATGGTACAGCTAGCAAGCAAAGGTCTTTTTTCTCTACGTTATCCTCAACATCCCATCAGTCAAACTATCAAAGGAATTACCAATCAGATTGCTAGTTTAGTCGTTAGTCATTAGTTTTTTGCTTTTGTCCCTTTATGAGGGCGATGTCTACGCTTATGAGCGATCAACAATCATTTCGTACTGATGTTCTTACCTACTTTGGAGCCACTGCTGCACAGGTAGAAGAATTATTGGTATACAATCAAAACGTCTTTGATCACAACACTTTAACCGATAGAGTCAAGTTTCCCCTGACTTCTGAATCCCATATACCTGCTTGGGAAGAATACGCTGTTTCAGCAAAAGTTTTAGGAGTATTTGAGGTACTCAAACAGCGATTAGTACAATTCCAATTTCCCATAATCGAGGGTATTAGCCAGACTGAAGCGTATCAGTCTGCTACTCGTCGGGGTGTTGCGACAGATAGGATGGTTGCAACTGGCTTAGTCTTGCAAGAACCTGAGAAACTGCAATTAATCCTACATCAAAGCTTGGCTGGAACAATCCCAGTATTATTAACTGGAAACCGAAAGGACTTTGTTTGTTTAGTTCAAGCTTTGACTAAGCGAAATGAACCGCAGCCAGTCCCAAACTCTATGGGAGCCTGTATAGTTAGCGGTTTTAATAACTGGGATAGAATTCGCCAATATCGCCAACAATGGTCGGCTGAAAATCCTGCTAATTGTTCTCAAAGAAGTTGGTTAGCAGAGTTTGAACGGTTAATACCACAAAAACAGCTTTATCAGGATAAGTTTATTATTTTGAGTAATAGTTCTTATAGTAATGTTTCAGCCAAACATATAGGACTTGAAAAAGCACAATGGCAGCATTTATCCTTGACAATTCGGCTGGAACATGAATGCACTCACTACTTTACACGTCGGTTGTTTAATTCCATGCGAAATAATATATTTGACGAGCTAGTTGCTGACTACAGAGGGATTGTAGCCGCTATTGGGACTTATCGAGCCGACTGGTTTTTGCACTTTTTGGGGTTGGAGTCTTTTCCTAATTATCGAGAGGGAGGTAGACTGCAAAATTACCTCGGTAATCCGTCACTTTCTGATGGGGCTTTTGGGATTTTACAGGTATTAGTGAAAGCTGCTGCTGAAAATTTGCAGTCTTTTCATGTTGAGTATGTGAGCCAGTTGAGAGATGCTAACATTCAACCTTTGATGTTAATGGCATTAACCAACTTGACATTAGAAGAATTGGCATCTCTTGAGGCGCACTTTCGGATTAAAAAAATTTTAGACAGATTGCAGAAGAATTGGGGTGTAGAGATGTGCAATTTGGTGTCTCTACAATAGTTAAAAATATCAAATTAAAAAATCAGTAGGTATTAGTTATGACAGAAGTTTTGCTTAAAGAATTAACTACCAGTGACATTGATTGGATGATTGCGACAGGTCATCGCCGAGAAATACCTGCTGGTACTCTACTCATTCAAGAAGGAAAAGCTACTGATTATCTACACATTTTACTAAACGGAATCTTAACAGTTAGCGTCTCTCAACCAGACAATAATCCTCTGACTCGTGCCTTTGCTGCCATTGAAGAAAATGAAATTTTGGATCGTGAGATTGCGAGATTATTCAGTGGTGAGGTAGTAGGCGAAATTCCTTTCGTTACTCGTCCAACAGCCACGACTGTAAAGGCTATCGAAACATCGCTAGTGATGTCAATTTCCCAGCAAGAACTAGCAGCAAAATTGCAGCAAGATGTTAGTTTTGCGTCGCGTTTTTATCGGGCGATCGCAATTATGCTTTCAGATAGAATCCAAAGCACTATTAATCAACTTGGTCGTAGTAGTCTAGCACAAGGTCAACCATTGAGAGATGTGCTGTTTGTGTTAGGAGAATTACACGATAGTGACATCGATTGGATGATGGCTTGTGGAACTCAGCAAAAAATTTCTGCTAATACCACACTCATTCATGAACGAGGGACTGTAGATGCGCTGTATATTCTTTTAGATGGAGCAATGTCTCTTTCTATTGCTGAAAATGAGCGTAATCCTTTAGCCCGTGCTTTTGCTGCAATCGAGGGGAGCGAAGTTTCTGGTAGAGAAATAGCCAGATTATCAAAAGGTGAAATTATTGGAGAAACACCTTTTATTGATGGTCGCTTACCTTCAGCAACTGTTAAGGCGATTGAAGAGTCGATTGTGTTGTCAATTTCCCGTGAGCAAATGGCAGCAAAGTTACAGCAAGATGTCGGATTTGCATCTCGTTTTTATCGTGCGATCGCTATTTTACTATCTCAGAGACTACAAGGAATGCTCAGTCGCCTTGGTTATGGGAGACGGGTTTATAATCAAGGCTTATCGTTGGCTGAGAGTGCAGAATATGACGATGAGTTGAATGATAGTGTTTTGGATGGTGTGGCGATCGCAGGGAAAAGATTCGATTGGATGTTAGGACGGTTAAGAGGAATTTGAATTTCTGAATAGAGAGCGCATCACATTATTAGATAGTAAATTCAAAAATCATAGTCTTACCTAAAAATTGTGCATTTTTTTTATTAGCTTTACCGTTTATTCTCATAACAGGATTTAAAAGTTAGTCACTCACTGAAAAACAAGCTTGTCATTCGCCTCAGCGAAATTACTTCATTTGTGTGGTTGAAAAATTTATTATTTATTGACTATCAAATTAAGTTTGTTCGTTATTTGGTGTAGATAGTTGTTTGAGTGTTATAACTCTGAGAAATCTCAGTTTACCTAACAAATAAGGAGTAGATTATGTCAAATACAAATGAAGATATCCAACCTAAACAACCAAAAGACCTTGTAAATATCGATGAAACAGGAAAAGTAGTAATTAATAGTATCGAGTTAGCAAAGATGACCGAGGAATTAAGCCTGGAAGAATTAGAGGCAGTATCTGGAGGAACAGATATTGATGTTATTTGTCCCAGCACCACTAATCCGGGCTGTAACCTTGTTGCAGGATGTGGGGGTGGGGGTAAGAAAGCTGCACTGGAGTAATAAAGAAATAAATCAGTCATGCTCATAGCAACTAAAATAATTTCTGCAACCTCAAAAATACGGTTGTCTTAGAAAAGATAAATCCTCAAATATTGCATCAAAAACAAACTAAGATTGTTATAAATCTTATTTTTTAGGATTGCTGCTAAGAGCCAGAAAGCTAAATTCTGTTAAAGCTTCTGGCTGTTAGTAATTTTTTATTGCTATGTTTAGTCTGCAACTGTTATGTTCAGTAATTTTTTCACACATTAACAAGGATAATTCAATGACTGCGGTAATTTCTCAATTCACCAAAGCTGATTCTGACAATTTGCGCCGGGTTGGACTGATATCAAACCGTTATTTAAATCTGATAATCATGCCAACAGAAAAGTGTAACTTTCGTTGTACATACTGTTATGAAGATTTTGCTGTAGGACGCATGAAACAAGAAACAATTATGGGAATTAAATCATTAATTGATAGACGCTGTAGTGATTTGGAACATTTACAAATATCATGGTTTGGTGGAGAACCTTTAACTGCTAAAGATATTGTGTTTGAAATTTCTGAATATGTTATGGCACTAGTCCGTAAGTATCCAAAATTACGTTACGAAGGGGATATGACAACAAATGCATATTTTCTAGATTACAATACAACCGTAGCCCTAGCAGATGTAGGAGTTCGCTCTTACCAAATATCTCTTGATGGGCCCCGCGAAGTACATAACAAAAGCCGAATTCGTGCGGATGGTAGCGGCACTTATGACAAAATTTGGGATAACTTACTGGCAATCCGTGATAGCTCATTACCAGTTTCTATTCTGCTTCGTATTCACTTTACTGTCGATACTCTTAAACTGCTTGATCCGTTAATTGAGGATATAAAAAGAGAATTTATTCATGACTCTAGATTTTCTGTGTTATTTAAGGCTATTGAGCGTTTAGGTGGTTCTAATGATGAATCCATAAAAATCTTATCTGAAGCAGAAAAAGAAGAGGCAATTCAATTACTAAAATTCAAGCTAATTGGTGAAGATACACCATCATCACAAGGTTTATTTTCACAGCCACATATCTGTTATGCCTCACGACCAAACTCTTTGGTAATTCGCTCAAATGGGGATGTAGCAAAGTGTACAGTAGCTCTTTACGATGAACGAAATAAGATTGCTTCTTTACAACCGGATGGAATGCTAAAGCTAATACCAGGTCGTCTTGCTCCCTGGGTTCGTGGAGTTGAAACACTTGACGCAGAGACACTCGCGTGTCCCCTTGTTAATCTAACCTAAAGCAATAGCGATCTGAATGAGTAGTATGCTATGTCAATCAATAACTGATTCCTACAGTAAATTATTTTGGAACCTTGTGCGTTAAGTGTCCAAAAACTGCGGCAGCAGAGGACACAGATGCACCCAACAAGTACAGGTCGATTGTGTAGTTTTTAACAGCATACAATTTCTATGCAAAGTGTGTCGCTTTATAACTACTAAAAACATTACATCAGAGGCTTTTTATCTACCAAAGTTTATGTGATATCTCATAAAAATAGTATAAATATGCTGAATACTGATCATTTATCTAAGCTTGGGTTTTTTATCGCTAAAGGTTTTTTAGATAATGATTTATGTGCAAAAAGTCGCTCGGAAATGTCTTTAGGTTCTAAGATTCCAGCGATGGTAACATCTGGAAAAGAGGAAATAATTAAGGACAACATTCGTCGAAATAAGGTCGTACAAGTTTCTGCATCAACTATCTCATTTATAAAATCTCGCTTACTGGCTATTAAACCAATGCTAGAGGAGCATTTCAACCTATCGCTTACAGATTGTCAAGAACCTCAGTTTTTAGCATATAAACAGGGAGATTTTTTTATATTTCATAGCGATAGGAGTGATGATCCAGTTAAACCAGAGTACGTAAAAGCACGTCAGATATCTGTAGTTATTTTTTTAAATAGCGCGACTAGCGAGTATGAAATAGATTCTTATAGTGGAGGTTCTTTAAAATTCTATGCCTATGATATAGTTAGCGATCCTTCTTTAAAGAAGGCTGGCTTTTCTTTAAGTGGCGAAACTGGATTGCTAATTGCTTTTCGCTCCGATATTCGTCACCAAGTTAAAACTGTTACCTCTGGCGAACGATTTACTATTGTGAGTTGGTTCTTCTAAGCTCACTTTTAAATGTTCTCTTCCAAAAGCTTTTTAAGTGCCAAAATTTATTAGAGACTCACCTAAAGTGAATGTTAAACCAGAAGCGCAGTATATTTCGCAAAGAATCCCTAGAGCGATTATCTTCTCCTGAAAGATTAGATCAACTTATGCAGGTGGTCAGCCCTAGAAGCTGGCTACCTCTTGTCGCCTTGGGTTCTATCGTTGGAGTAGCTGTTATCTGGAGCATTTACGGACGCATCCCCATCACCGTCCAAGGTAAAGGCGTACTAATTTTTCCCAGCAATGTTGTGCCATTGCAATCAAAAAGCGCCGGGCAGTTAATGGCTCTCAATATTAAAGTTGGGGATGTCATTAAAAAAGGGCAAGTACTGGCAACAATTGACCAAGCGGAACTCCGCAAACAATTGCAACAGCAACAAGCGAAACTAACGCAACTAGAGTCACAAGACCAGGCGGTAGGTTCACTACAAGGACAAAGACTGGAACAGGAAAAACGATCGCAGTCCCAACAACGCCACTACCTCCAACAACGTATACTGGAACTGCGAGCCATCACACCTCTGCTCAAAACCAAAGGCAACACCTCAATTGAGCAGCAACGTCAAGGTTTACAACAACGTCTTTTGCAAGCCCAAGCCTTGAACCCCGTTTTCCTCCAAAGAATGGAAATACGCAGACAATTCAAAAAAGAAGGCGCGATTTCTGGTGATGAAGCACTCACGGCTGAACAAGAATATTTGCAAAACCTGGAAAAAATCTCTGACATTCAAAATCAGTTAAAAGAACTGGATGTAAAAACGACTCAAACAGAAAAAGATTACCGGGAAAACTTGAGTACGATTTCTGACTTGCAAGCTCAGTTGAAAGAATTAGATAGTAAACAAGCTTCTGTGGCTCAACAAGACTTAGAAAGCGTCACTACCCGAAAAAAAGAGATTCAAGAAGTTAAGCGGGAAATTGCCCAATTAGAAGTGCAATTAGGCAGCAACAGCCAAATCATTAGTCAATATAGCGGACGGATTTTAGAAATTACGCTGACACCAGGGCAGGTTGTTGAAGCTGGTACACGCTTGGCAACTATCGAGGCGGAGAACCCCAAAAGCAAGTTAGTTGGTGTTACCTATTTCCCTGTAGCAGAAGGTAAGAAAATTAAACCAGGGATGACAATCCAAATTACCCCCCAAACTGTCAAGCGGGAACGATTTGGCGGTATCGTTGCAAATGTTACTAATATCTCGCGCTTTCCGATTACAAAGGAGGCAGCTGCATCGGAGGTAGGTAATGCAGAGGTGGTGGAAGGTCTAGTATCTGAACAAAAAGATGGTTTGATACAAATATTTTCTGACTTAGAGATAGATTCCAGCACCCCAAGCGGCTATAAATGGTCTTCTTCTACAGGGCCAAGGCTGACTGTTTCTTCTGGAACTACGACTGTTGCACGAGTCAAGGTAGAAGAACGCGCTCCCATCACTTTCGTTTTACCTATCTTGAGGTCTGTCAGTGGTATCTACTAAATCTACTTTAGTAACACTGTTTAATCCTTGGCAGTACTTACAAAAATTACTGCCAGGCAGAAGCACACGGGTAAAAACGCCCACTTTTCTACAGATGGAAGCGGTGGAATGTGGGGCTGCTGCTTTAGGAATTATTCTCGGTTACTACGGTCGGATTGTGCCTTTACCACAACTGCGTCAGGAATGTGGAGTTTCCCGTGATGGCAGCAAAGCATCTAACATGGTGAAAGTTGCGAGAAGCTATGGACTCGAAGCTAAAGGCTTTAAAAAAGAACTCAAGCAATTGTGGGAACTGCGACCACCTTACATTATCTTTTGGAACTTCAACCATTTTGTTGTCGTAGAGGGATGGAATAAACAGCGAGTTTATCTCAATGACCCCGGTACAGGCCCGCGCCATGTATCTTTACAGGAATTCGACGAGGGGTATACCGGAGTGGTGCTGGTAATTGAACCAGGCGCGGAGTTTGTCAAAGGTGGTCGTAAACCCAGCATGATTTTATCCCTGTCCAAAAGGTTACAAGGCGCTGGGGATGCCTTAATTTACTGCATAGTCGCAGGATTTTTCTTAACTGTAGTTGGGCTGGTAATACCAGTGTTTAGCCAAGTGTTTGTAGATGACATCTTGGTGGAGGGACGGCAATTATGGTTGCGTCCTTTGCTTGTGGGCATGGCGATCGCTGCTATACTCCAAGGATCGCTAACTTTACTACGGTTACGCTACCTGCGCCGCTTGAAAATTAAATTAGCTGTGGGTATGTCCAGCCGTTTCCTGTGGCATATTCTCCGCTTACCTGTTAGCTTTTACGCTCAACGATTTAGCGGAGAAATCAGTAATCGTACTACTCTCAATGACCAAGTAGCTGATGTTCTGGCGGGACGATTAGCAACTACAATCATCGATACATTTATGGTATTTTTTTACGCCCTGGTCATGGTGCAATATGACTGGGTGCTGACCTTAATTGTAGTTAGCTTTGCTGCCGTGAATGTCTTAACTTTACAACTAATTTCTCGTCAACGTGTAGACGCGAATCAACGATTGATTCAAGAATATGGTAAAGCTGCTGGTGTATCTATTGCCGCACTTCAAAATATAGAAACACTCAAAGCATCAGGGTTAGAGTCAGATTTCTTTTCCCGGTGGTCAGGTTATTACACTAAAGCTCTTAATTCCCAGCAGGAACTGGGGGTGACAAATCAGACATTCTCAGTATTACCCACGCTTTTATCCGCCCTTTCTTCAATGTTGTTATTGGTTGTCGGTGGATTACGGGTTATGGATGGACATCTCAGCATCGGAATGCTTATAGCCTTTCAAGGTTTGATGCTTAACTTTCAGCAGCCTGTTAACAATCTGGTCAACTTTGGTACAACTCTTCAAGAACTGGAGGGTAATTTAATTCGCCTTGATGATGTGCTGGATAATCCGATTGGGAAGGGAGTGGGGAGTGGGGAATGGGGAAT
>NZ_JADEXU010000192.1 GCF_015206895.1 Nostoc sp. LEGE 12450
CCTCTGCTCCCCCTGCCTTCCCATTCCCCATTGCCTTATTGATCGATTTGAGCGCGAGCAGCTATGAGTGCTTTGCTAACCTGTACAAAACCAGTACCACCGTGACTGTTGCGGGCTGCCACAACTTGACGGGGGGATATCGCCTCATAAATATCTGCTGCAAATGCCGGATGTAGTTGTTGCCACTCTTCCAATTCCAAATCTTTCAGGAGTTTACCTGCGGCAATACTAGTTTTAACCACCTTACCCACGAGGTTGTAAGCTTCCCGAAAAGGAACGCCCCGTGCTGCAAGATAATCTGCTACATCGGTAGCGTTGGAGAAATCTTCGGTTACGGCTTGTGCTAAACGCTGGGTACGAAATTCTAAGCCTTCCCTGAGTAAAATTGTCATTGCTTCTAGAGAAGCTTTGATTGTGTTGACGCTATCAAATAGACCTTCTTTATCTTCTTGCAGGTCTTTGTTATATGCCAGAGGTAGCCCTTTCATAATCACCAGCATTGCCTGGAGATGACCAAATACACGCCCCGTTTTCCCCCGCACGAGTTCTGGTACATCGGGGTTTTTCTTTTGGGGCATGATACTGGAACCTGTAGCACAGCTATCTTTGAGGATGACAAAACGAAATTCTTCAGATGACCAAAGAATGACTTCTTCTGCAAGGCGGCTGAGGTGAACCATAATCAAGCTAGCAGCACACAAGAATTCGATCGCAAAATCGCGATCGCTTACTCCATCGAGGCTGTTAGCATAAATATTGTCAAAATCTAATAGTTTGGCTGTGTAGTGGCGATCGATGGGGAAAGTAGTTCCCGCTAAAGCACCGCACCCCAAAGGTGAGATATTGACGCGGCGAGAAACATCTCCTAAGCGTTCCCAGTCGCGTTGTGCCATTTGAAAGTATGCCAAGAGGTGGTGAGCTAAACTCACTGGTTGAGCGCGTTGTAGATGGGTATAGCCTGGGATCAAAGTTTCAACGTGCTTTTCAGCTATATCCAGTAAAACACCTTGGAATTCTCGCAATTCGCTTTTAATTTGCTGGATTTGGTCGCGGAGGTAGAGTCTAGTATCAGTACCAACTTGGTCATTACGCGATCGCGCCGTATGCAGTTTTTTACCCACATCGCCGACAATTTCTGTCAGTCGTTTTTCAACTGCAAAATGTACATCTTCTGCATCAACACCAGGATGAAATCTACCTTGGCGGTACTCTTGGCGAATTTCTTCTAAACCTGCAACCAGTTGCTCACCTTCTTCTGAGGAGATAATGCCCGTGTGAGCTAGCATTTTGGCATGGGCTTGAGAACCAGTCAGATCATATTCTATTAATTCAATATCAAAACCTATACTGGCATTAAAACGAGCGATCGCTGGATGCAACGCTGATTCAAACCTCTGGCTCCAAGTTTGTTCTTTGGTCATAAATATCAAGAGGGTGGGGGAGAGTTAAGAGTTAAGAGTGAGGAGTTATGAGTTTTTAACTCTTATAACTTCTCACTCCTCACTTTCAACTCCTAACTTTTAAATTTAACCGTAGCTAGTTAAATTCCGAATCATATAGCCAATGACTAAACCAATCAACAATGCCCACACTTGACCTGTTTGTATAAAGTGGCTCCAAGATTTTTGGACCTGACCCATCAGGTCTGGGTCGGTAATTGTTTGTGCTAGGGCTGTCCAATTTATAGGCAAATGCCAAAGTAGCTGAGATGTCAAATCGCTGAAATGACTCATATTTGGTGATTAAGAGGTTGGGGGTGGCAAATTTCAGCTCAGTTTATTTTTCAGATAAATTACTGATAACGTACTGAAATATTGGGTGTAACTTTAATGTCTTAACTCAAGATCCAGCGGATGCCAACCGCAATTTCTCGGCAGTTCGCAAAATTTGCCCCGCCAAAACTGCTGCACCAAAACCATTATCGATATTTACTACACCTACTCCCGCAGCACAAGAGTTAAGCATTGTCAATAAAGGTGCTAAACCACCAAAACTTGCGCCATAACCAATGCTGGTGGGTACGGCAATCACAGGACAACTCGCTAAACCAGCGACAACGCTGGGTAAAGCGCCTTCCATCCCCGCCACGACAATCAACACCGATGCTGACTCAATTAGGTGGCGGTTACTTAATAAACGGTGAATTCCAGCAACGCCAACATCCCAGAGGCGCTGTACCCGGAAACCAGAAAGTTCAGCAGTTACAGCTGCTTCTTCAGCAACGGGTAAATCGGCAGTACCAGCAGAAAGAATGGCAATTTCACCCGCAAATTGTGGTTCGATGTTAGGAGGAGCGATCGCACAAATTCGCGCCGAATCGTAATATCGCAAACCGCTAACTTTTGATTGCAGTACGGTATAAACTGCTGGTTCAATGCGAGTCGCCATCACCACCGGGTTGCGGAGACGCATCACCTCCATAATTTGAGCAATTTGGTCGGGAGTCTTACCAGGCCCCCAAATCACCTCTGGGAAACCAGTTCTTAGCTGGCGATGATGGTCAATTTTGGCAAACTCACCCACAGATTCATAAGTTAAGTTTTTGAGTGAGTCTAATGCCGTATCTGGCGTAACTTTACCATTGGCAACCGCTTCGAGGAGCGATCGCAAGGTTTTTTCATCTGTCATTAGTCCTTTTTCCTTTATTCTTGCCACTAACCACTGACTAATAACTAATCCGTTACTTTTATTTCATGAATGTTCCAGAATGCACCACCCAGTGCAGAGTATTGAATACCTTCAAAGCGATTACGCACTGCTGACATTGACAAAGCGTTAACTAAATAAATAAAGGGTAAATTCTCTTGAGTAATTCGCTGGGTTTCTGCATAAATTTCTTTTCGCTTGGTTGTGTCTAATTCCCTTGCCCCTTGAATGTATAACTTAGCAATTTCTGCTTCCCAAGGAGCCACTTCCCAACCTTGAATCGGTTTTTGTCCTGCTTGGGGTTTCTGATTAAACATGTGCAATCCACCTTCGGGCGACCAGACATTAGCCCCATCATTTGGTTCTAAACCACCAGTCAAACCCAGCATAGAAACTTCCCAATCTAATGAGTTTGACAGCTTATTTGTGTAAGTATTCCATGCCAGAGGTGTGAAATCAACTTGAATACCAATTTTACTCAGGTCTTGTTTTATCTGCGATCCAATTGCTTCGCGGATTTTGTTACCAGCATTGGTGAGCAATGAGAAGCGGACACGGTTTCCTTGAGCATCTATTAATTGATTGCTGTCGTTATATTTGAATCCTGCTTTAAGTAGCAGGTCTTTCGCCTTTTCTGTATTGTAGTTATAAACTTTTAGTCCTTGTTCAGGCGACAGATAATAAGGGCTTTGCACGGAAATGGGTGAATTTTGTGGTTTACCTAAACCACGAAAAGTATTGTTAATCATTGTTTTTCGGTCAATCGCATAAGCTACTGCCTGTCGGAATTCTACAGTATTAAACCAACGCGATTTTATTGGATCAACCAGGGGTTTTCCATCCCTTTTACCTTTATTTAAATTAAAGAAAACAAACGTCGTACCTGTAGCTGGGCCACCATTGAAAATTTTGAAATTCCCCTGGTCTTCTTGCACCTTTAGCAAAGAAAAATAATCTGGTGAGACTCCCACAGTATCTAACCCGCCAGAACGAAATTGCAGCAATGAAGTATCTGTTGATTCCACAATTTCCCACACAATCCGTTCAATATAAGGTTGGGACTCCCCTTTAGGTCCTTTGCGCCAATAGTAGGGGTTGCGCCTAAATACTACGCGCTGACTTGTATCGTAGCGCTCTAGCTTGTAAGGGCCATTAACAATAATTTGATCTGGAGGAGTATCAACGCCCCATTTTGACAAAAATATTGGCTTACCTTCTTGGTCTTTTGTCTTGACAAATGGTTCTAGAGTATGGGCAGGTAAAATTGGCACTCCTAAAGCTCCTAAAAACGGTGCAAATGGTTCTGGAGTAGTAAATTCAATTCGTTGAGCATCAATTTTTCGTACCTTTGGCAATGCCCGACTTTTACCAATCCGTAGCACATCTCTAGCATCTGCGGGAATCGCTTCGTTAAAATAAATTTGGTTGAAGGTAAATACTACATCATCTGCTGTTAAAGGCTGCCCATCAGACCATTTCAATCCCTGGCGTAGGGTAAAAACAAACCGTAATTTGTCCTCAGAAATTTCCCATGATTCCGCTAAAGAAGGCTCGATTTTGCCAGTTATAGGGTTTTCTGTAGTTAATCCTTCATAAATCAAAGGAAAAACATTCGGAACCTCCTGACTGAGAGGATAATTAAAAGTTTTAGGGTCGCTGAGAATGGCACTTACTAATTGCGGCACTTGAGCAGCTACACTTTTGAAGTTAGTGGGGTTGCAAGCGATAAGTGTAAGTGCTGTTGCTAAAGTCAGAATTATTGGCAACCAAAAACGTTTAATTACCAGAAATATTTTACTAAAAAGTTTCATACTTTTAATGCACAAATAGTTCATCAACCCAACCTACAGGTCTTATAAGTCTTTAAGCGAATTTGATATGATGAAGTTTAGTCTTAATAAAACATAAAAATTAGCTAGTTTTTTTAGTTTCTACTACTTTAAGTTCATAAATATTCCAATTGTAACTTCCTATAGCTGAGTATTTTACGTTCTCAATAGTATTACGCACGGCTACTAAAGCGAGGGAATTAAATAGGTGAATAAAAGGCAGATACTCTTGTGAGAGTTGTTGGGTTTCTGCATAGATAGCCTTGCGTTTTGTTTCATCGAACTCCCTTGCTCCTTGGATGTAGAGGTCTTCAATTTTCTGCTCCCAATCAGTAGCTTTCCAACCTACCGTTGGGGATTGTCCGGCTTGAGATTTCTGATTAAATACATGAAAGTTACCATCTACAGACCAGACATTGAAACCATCTTGCGGCTCAATACCACCAGTAATAGCTCCATACCAACATTCCCAATCTAGGGTATTAGAAATTTTTTCTCCAATAATACTGAAGTCAAGAAATTGTAAATCAACTTTAATGCCTATCTTGCCGAGATCCTGTTGGATTTTCGGTGTAATTGTTGGTCTATTACCAGCAACACCCATCATTGTGAAGCGGACTCGATTACCATCCGCGTCTAACAGTTGACCTTTATCATCATATTTAAATCCTGCTCCCAATAAAATTTGTTTAGCTTTTTCTGGATTGTAATCATAAGTTTTTAAACCTTCTTTAGGAGAAAAATAATAGGGACTGGGAACAGAAATTGGAGAGTCTTGTGGTTCACCCAATCCCCGCAAAGTGTTGTTGATCATCGTTTGGCGATCAATAGCATAGGCGACAGCCTGTCTAAAAGCAACGTTGTTAAAAATGCGAGACTTAATAGGATCTACAACAGGTTTGCCATTGCGACTACCTTTGTTGAGATTGAAAGTGATAAAACTTGTCCCAGAGTCAGGCCCAGCATTTTTAATAGTAAAGTTACCCTGCTTTTCTTGACGCTTGAGCAATTGAAAATTTCCAGGGCCAATTTCTAGTAAATCTAACCCTCCAGAACGAAATTGCAGCAAAGCTGTATCAGGCGATTCCACAATTTGCCAAATTACGCGCTCAATATATGGTAGTTGTTTTCCTTGTGCATCTTTTTTGCGCCAGTAGTAAGGATTGCGCCGAAATGTTAAGCGTTGATTGGTTGAATAATTCTCGATCGCGTAAGGGCCATTAACAATAATTTTTTTCGGGTCTGTGTCGGTTCCCCAAGTGGACATAAACACTGGCTTACCGTCAGAGTTTTTCCCTTCCACTGCTTCACGCAGGGCATGTTCTGGTAATATTCCTACCCCTGCTGCAATCGATCGCAAGAAAGGAGCAAACGGTTCTGGCAGAATAAATTCTACTCGGCGTTCATCGACTTTGCGGACTTTAAGAAAAGTCTTACTGCTCCCAATGCGGAGAGCATCTTGGATATAAGTGGGAATGCGCTTGTTCATGTAGATGTCATTGAAAGAGAAAACGACATCATCGGCTGTTAATGGCTTACCATCCGACCACTTCAATCCTTCTCGCAAGGTAAAGACAAACCGCAGTTTGTCTGGGGAAATTTCCCAAGATTCAGCTAAAGCTGGCTCAATTTCCTTAGTTATTCCGTTTTGAGTCGCTAATGCTTCATAAGTGAAACCAGAAATATTGGGAGATTCTTGGATGAGGGCGTAGTTAAAGGTTTTAGGATCGCTCGTAGTAGAAAGAACCAATTGGGGAACTTGTGCAGCTGCGGTTTTAAAGTTAGATGGATTGCACGCGGTAACTGTAATTGCTGTTGCCAAAACCAGAATTATTGGTAAGCGAAAACGCTTAACTATATAAAAAATTGTAGAATATTTCATAATTTTTATTCTTTCAAAAGCAAGACGACAGCATAAGCACAGATGCCTTCTTCACGTCCTACGGGGCCTAATTTTTCGTTGGTGGTAGCTTTGATGCCAATTTGATTTGGTTCTAATTCTAAAATTGCCGCTAGTTTGTCGCGCATATTGTGAATATGCGGTTTTAATTTGGGACGTTCTGCTACTACCACCGAGTCAATATTTCCTACCTGCCAACCTCGATCCCGAATCAGTTGATGTACTTGAGTTAATAGTACTAAACTATCTGCTCCCGCCCATTTGGGATCGCTCGGCGGAAAATAATGACCAATATCCCCCAAAGATAATGCCCCAAGCATGGCATCCATAATCGCGTGCGTTAATACATCAGCGTCACTGTGTCCTAATAAACCCAGTTCATGAGGAATTTGAATTCCACCCAAAATCAAAGCGCGATCGCTCACTAATCGATGGATATCGTAGCCGTTACCAATACGAATTTTTGTCATTTGTCATTTGTCATTTGTCATTGGTCATTCGTTAGGAGTTAGAAATTATTATTCTCCCCCTGCCTCCCCTGCTTCCCCTGCTCCAATTTCTCCAAAAGATCGGGACGGCGATCGCGGGTTTTTTGAATTTGTTGTTCGTAACGCCACCGGGCGATCGCTGCATGATTCCCACTGAGTAAGACATCAGGTACTTTCAAACCGCGAAAATTGGCAGGACGAGTATATTGGGGATAGTCCAATAACCCTTCCTCAAAACTTTCTGCTGTGAGAGACTCGGTTTTGGCCACGGTTCCTGGTATTAGTCGCACTACACCATTAATCAAAGCCATTGCTGGAATTTCTCCGCCAGTCAGAATAAAATCGCCTAGGGATACTTCCCGAGTTACCAAATGCAGCACCCGCTCATCGACTCCTTCGTAATGCCCACAAATAAGTACTAGCTGGTCATAATTTGTCACCAATTCTTTCAAGAGAGGTTGATTAATTGTTTGACCCTGTGGACTCATCAAAATTATTTCTCTTCGGGGTAGAATCGGCAGCGACTCCACGGCAGTAAAAATCGGTTCTGGCTTCATTAGCATCCCAACGCCGCCGCCGTAGGGTTCATCATCCACCTTTCGGTGCTTATCAGTGGTAAAGTCCCGTGGATTAACCAGATGCACTTCGGCAATCTGTTTAGCTAAGGCTTTACCCAGTAATCCAGAATTGAGAACAGAGTTAAAACAGTCAGGAAAAAGTGTAACTATATCAAAGCGCACAGTTATTCGTATTCAAGGACACTAATCTTAAATTTGGATGTCTAGCAAACACCGCCAAGCCAAGGTCGAGTCAAACTCCAGTTAAACTTTATCAATAGTATCTAAAACTACCAGACCTCTTGGATTTTAGATGGGATCAAAAGTTTTTCTAATTACTTAATTTATGTTTAAATGTTGTCACAACTACATTTAAATTAATAATCATATCAAGTTAACAACTTCCAGGATGCATCGAGCCAGCCTCAGAAAAAAGCGTAGTCTTACCTGCTCGTCCCTAGCCCCAGAGGGGGAATCTAGCCCCCTAAAGACTATTTTGCCCTGCTGCAAGTGGACAGGTGAAAAACAAGGCCCTGGCTTTGAGGAATGGGAACAAACACGTTTAGACTGAGGCAACGCGAGCGTTAAGCGAGAATTCGGAGAGTGGCTGCCCAGTTTCAAAACTTCCGCAAAGTGTCCTCTCGAAAGTTGCAAAGCGCAAAATCATCAGCCTTCTGAACCTTGTTAAATTCACCTGAAGTTGTTGACAGGAGAAACAAAATGCCGCAATTACAAGCTAAATCGCTAGAAATGAGGACACCCCAAGCAACTAAAACCGCCGTTCTGGTTATCGGAGGCGCAGAAGACAAAGTTCATGGGCGCGAAATCCTACGAACTTTTTTTGGACGTGCCGGTGCTAGTAAGGCTTATATTACAATTATTCCATCTGCTTCTCGCGAACCAGCCATCATTGGTGGTCGGTACATTCGCATTTTTGAAGAAATGGGTGCCCAAAAGGTAGAGATTTTAGACATCCGCGAACGCGAACAGTGTGAAGCCTCTCAAATCAAAGCATCCTTAGAAGCCTGTAGTGGGGTATTTTTGACAGGAGGAGACCAACTCCGTCTCTGTGGTGTATTGGCAGATACGCCAGCAATGGAAATTATTCGGCAGAGGGTTAGGGCAGGGCAACTGACGTTAGCAGGCACCAGTGCAGGAGCGGCAGTGATGGGGCATCACATGATTGCTGGCGGCGGGAGTGGAGAGTCGCCAAATCGTTCCCTAGTAGATATGGCAACGGGTTTGGGATTTATTCCTGAAGTCATCGTTGACCAACATTTTCACAACCGGAATCGGATGGGGCGGTTGATTAGTGCGATCGCTGCTCACCCCGATCGCTTAGGTATTGGCATTGACGAAGATACTTGTGCAGTGTTTGAACGTGATGGTTGGTTACAAGTTATGGGTAAAGGCAGTGTTACTATTGTCGATCCCACTGAAGCCACCCACACCAACGAACCCCATGTTGGTGCTAATGAACCATTAACCGTGCATAATTTACGTCTCCATATCCTCAGCTACGGCGATCGCTTCCACCTGTACCAGCGCACTGTATTGCCTGCTGTACACCGGATCTCCAGCTGACGGGATAGAGTATCTGAGGTTACACTGAGTTGACCACAAATTTTAGATTTTGGATTTTGCGAAAAGTTTTAAGGAGGGTTTCCCGACCTAGCAAACTTTTCAATACGGATTTTAGATTAAGAGAGCTTTTCGGCAGATGCCGCCAGAAAGTGGGTAAAACAAATCTAAAAACCCCTCGATGACTCGTTGACGCTACGCTACTGTAAATCTAAAATTACCAGAGCTAAGTACCCTAATTGTCTCTTTTAATCCAAAATCATAAATCTAAAATCCAAAATCGGTTGATCGCACATTTATTTCTTGTTGTAGAAAAATGATGAGAATACTATGTAAAAAGAAAAAACTGTTTGCAATGAACAGTTTAGCGGTCAATTACAGTAAGAAACTAGAATTTTGGTTCCGAATCTCCATCTACCTATTCCCATGAGAATCCTCAAGATCCAGACCTTACGCGGCCCAAACTATTGGAGCATTCGACGCCACAAGCTGATCGTTATGCGCCTCGATTTAGAAACCCTTGCCGAGACGCCCTCGAATGAAATCCCAGGCTTTTATGAAGGACTAGTTGAGGCGCTGCCGAGTCTGGAGGGTCATTATTGTTCGCCTGGCTGTCGTGGTGGTTTTTTGATGCGAGTCAAAGAAGGCACGATGATCGGCCATATCGTAGAACATGTAGCTTTAGAACTCCAGGAATTAGCTGGTATGCACGTCGGCTTTGGTCGCACCCGCGAAACTGCCACACCCGGAATTTATCAAGTAGTAATTGAATACCAGAATGAGGAAGCAGGACGCTACGCTGGACGAGCCGCAGTGCGGCTGTGCCAGAGTATCGTCGATCGAGGCCGTTATCCCAAGGCAGAACTAGAGCAAGATATCCAAGACCTGAAAGACTTTACCCGTGATGCTTCCTTGGGCCCTTCCACTGAAGCGATCATCAAAGAAGCAGAAAAAAGAGGTATTCCTTGGATGTCTCTAGAAGCCCGCTTTTTGATTCAGCTAGGCTATGGCGTGAACCAAAAGCGGATGCAGGCCACAATGACAGACAACACCAGCATTCTGGGCGTAGAACTAGCTTGCGACAAAGAAGCCACTAAACGCATCCTCGCTGCGGCTGGTGCGCCAGTACCCAGAGGTACAGTGATCAACTTCTTAGATGATTTAGAGCAAGCCATTGAATACGTTGGCGGCTATCCCATCGTTCTCAAGCCCTTGGATGGCAATCATGGACGTGGGATCACAATTGACATCAGAACTTGGGAAGAAGCGGAAGCCGGCTACGAAGCTGCTAGACAGGTTTCTCGATCAATTATTGTCGAAAGATATTACGTTGGGCGTGACCATAGAGTATTAGTGGTAAATGGCAAAGTAGTCGCAGTAGCCGAACGTGTCCCAGCTCACGTCATTGGCAATGGCAGATCCACCATCTCCGAACTGATTGAGGAAACAAACCTCGATCCAAATCGCGGTGAAGGACATGATAACGTCCTGACCAAAATTGAACTAGACCGGACCAGCTATCAACTCTTAGAAAGGCAAGGCTATACCCTAAATAGCGTTCCACCCAAGGGTACTATTTGTTATCTCAGGGCAACAGCCAACTTAAGTACAGGTGGTAGCGCCGTAGATCGTACCGATGAAATTCACCCAGAAAATCTGTGGTTGGCACAACGGGTAGTCAAGATTATCGGTTTGGATATCGCCGGACTCGATATCGTCACCACGGATATTAGCCGTCCCCTGCGGGAAGTCGATGGCGTAATTGTTGAAGTTAACGCCGCTCCCGGCTTTCGGATGCACGTTGCGCCAAGCGTGGGTATTCCCCGCAACGTCGCTGGTGCAGTGATGGATATGCTGTTCCCCAACGAACAATCTAGCCAAATTCCTATCCTCAGCATTACTGGTACTAATGGCAAAACCACTACTACCCGGCTACTAGCACATATTTATAAGCAGACTGGCAAAGTAGTCGGATATACTACAACCGATGGAACATATATCGGCGATTACTTAGTGGAAGCTGGCGACAACACAGGCCCCCAAAGTGCCCATGTCATCCTCCAAGATCCCACAGTAGAAGTAGCGGTACTGGAAACCGCTCGCGGTGGCATTCTCCGTTCTGGATTGGGCTTTGAAGCCGCAAATGTGGGAGTAGTATTAAATGTAGCCGCCGACCACTTAGGAATAGGCGATATAGAGACTATTGAGCAATTAGCTAACCTCAAGAGTGTAGTAGCGGAAGCCGTATTCCCTGATGGCTACGCGGTACTTAACGCCGACGATCATCGCGTCGCCGCCATGTCAGAAAAAACTAAGGCTAATATTGCTTACTTCACCATGAATCCCGACTCGGAATTGGTGCGAAAGCACATCCAAAAGGGTGGAGTAGCCGCAGTCTATGAAAGTGGCTATTTGTCAATTGTTAAAGGTGATTGGACACATCGGATAGAAAGAGCAGAAAATATACCTTTAACAATGGGCGGACGTGCGCCGTTTATGATTGCCAACGCTTTAGCTGCAAGTTTGGCAGCATTCGTGCAAAACGTCACAATTGAGCAGATTCGCTCTGGTTTGAAGACTTTCCGGGCTTCAGTTAGTCAAACGCCGGGACGAATGAATTTATTTAATTTAGGCAATTACCACGCTTTAGTAGACTATGCTCACAACGCAGCTAGTTATGAAGCTGTAGGTTCCTTTGTACGGAACTGGACTACAGGACAACGGATTGGGGTAATTGGTGGCCCGGGCGATCGCCGCGACGAAGATTTTGTTACTTTGGGCAAATTAGCAGCACAAATTTTTGACTACATCATTGTCAAAGAAGACGATGATACACGGGGACGTTTACGGGGTTCCGCCGCCCAATTGATTATTCAAGGCATTACCCAAGTGAAGCCTGATAGCCGCTATGAATCAATTTTGGATGAAACCCAAGCGATTAATAAAGGCTTAGACATGGCTCCTGATAACAGCCTGGTGGTGATCCTACCAGAAAGCGTGACTAGGGCTATTAAGTTAATTAAGCTGCGTGGTTTAGCCAAGGAAGAGACACATCAACAAAATACTGGCACAGCGATCGCTGATTCTCAAAATGGGATCGCACCTTCTTCTGTTGTCAACACACTACTGTAGTCAACAGTCAAGAGTCTCAAGTTCAGCATTTCAAAGTTTTTTACCCTTGACTCTTGACTATTGACTATTGTTTTTCTTCTTCTGAATTAGTTTCATCACTGGGGGTTTTCATCTCCTCCTTAAAACCTCGTAGGGTTTTGCCTAGTGCAGTGCCCAATTCGGGAATTTTTTTAGGGCCAAAAATTAGAATAGCGACTATGGTAATTACAGCGATTTCTGGCCATCCTAGTCCAAACATATAAATTTCCTCTAAGGCATCTGTAATTAAATATAGACATTGATGGCTCAAATCTGATGATTTAGGGCAAACAAGAGGTAAGGAAGTAGGGAGTAAGGGGGATAAGTTCAGGCGGTGATTGACCCCGCTTGTTGCTCTAGTGGTCTGTCCCATTAAATTTGATTTACCTATCAAATCTAAATTTCTCTTCTTTCCTTCTTCCTCTGCGCTCTTTGGGTTAAAGCAAAATTAGACACATTGAACAAAGCGATCGCTAGCTCGACTAACTTCCCATTGGCTTGGTAATTGGCAAACCCAAGCAATCACTTAATTCATGAGCTAACCATTCAAGTTCTACTTCGGATTTAATACCGATATCGTTTCCACCAAGCTGATATTTTTGTACTCCTGAGCAAATATATAATTCTGCTGGAACGGCAATTCTAGTGCCATCAGAATTTTTAGTAAAATGTTTGGGAATGTAAATTAACTTATTAATACTTTGTCTTGAGGATGCACGGGGGCGATAAAATTTCCAACTAAACAACTCCCAACTTAGGGTAATTTGTTCTGCATTCAGGCGTAAGCAGATGCGTCCACATAAATGAAAGAGAAGTTTATACACCATGAGAAAGCCAGCACCCCAAAAAGGAAGTGAGAACAAAGCAAAGGGGATGTTGGCAGGAAAAGGGATAGAGAGTGCGCCGATTGTCCAAAAGAAGATAAATGAATTCCAGACGATCGCAAATAAACCTGTGAATATTATTGATGGATCAAAACCAGATGGTGGAACGATAATTTCTAGAGAATCCCCATTTTTGGTTAATTGAATCTTACTCCCATCTGGTTTACCTACAACCAAAGTAGGCAAGTTTGTCGATTGTGGTTTATCTAAAGCTGCGTAGGCGGAGCCCGTCGTAGACATCGCACCAGCAGCAGAACTAAAACGCCTTTCTAGACTGGGTTCAGTCATTTGCTGCAACCAGCGAGTCAATTCAGGACTCACATTAGCCACCTGTTCAAACTGAATACGAAAATCTTTTTGGGGTAAATCGGCTGGATGAGTACCCGTCACTAAATAAATTAAAGTTGCACCTAAGCTATAAAGATCAGAAGCCGGAACCGTGCGTCCGCCAAATTGCTCCTGTGGCATATACCCATAGCTTCCCACCACAGTTCTAGTTCCACCTTCTGTAGCAAGAACAGTTTGCACCGAGCCAAAATCTACTAGGTAAACTTGACCAACACTGTTACCAGAACGCTCTCCCAATAAAATATTGCTAGGCTTAATATCACGATGGATAACAGGCGGATATAACCCATGTAGATAAAGGAGAATTTCTAAAAGTGCTTTGGCTATCTCTTTGACTTCTACTTCGGTAAAAGTCCGGCCAGATTGGACGTATTGCTCTAAAGTTTTTGCTGGGATATAACTTTGTACTAGGGCAAATCCTTTGATGGTGGGTGAATTTACCTCAAAATAGTCTAAATAGCGAGGTATTAAGGGATGTGACAAAGATTTTAGAGTTTCAGCTTCCCGCTCAAACAGCTTGAGTGAATCCCATTCAAAGTCACTACTAAAAGAGAGTAACTTAATAACAACTAATTCCTGAGTGTTCCAATCACGAGCTACAAGCGTCCGTCGCCCTGCTTTCTTGCCTAATAGCTGCTGAACTTGATAGCGTTCGCCTAATATTTCACCAATCATTATGGTTTCTTATAATGCTACGTTTGAAAAGTTTTTATAGCTTATGACTTTTCAATTTCGGCAAATCCATATCTTTAGTATAATTGCGTAATTCTATGCCCTCCCAACTTTGGCCTTATATTACCCCTGGTATTCCTGATGAACTGTTCGAGCATTTGCCAGGAATTCCCCTGAGTCAGCGAGAAGTCCGGCTACTATTAATTGCCCAACTGCGGCTAACATCAGATTCTGTATTGTGGGATATTGGTGCAGGGACAGGTACAATTCCCGTAGAAGTTGGGCTATTGTGTCCAAAGGGTCAAATTATCGCTATAGAAAGGGATGAAGAAGTAGCTAATCTGATCAAGCGCAACTGCGATCGCTTTGAAGTGAAAAACGTCGAAGTTATTGAAGGTAGTGCCCCAGAGTGTTTACATGACCTCAAGGTTGCTCCTCACCGCGTTTGTATTGAGGGAGGAAGACCTATCCAGGATATTCTGCAAGCAGCATGGCATTATTTGCCACCATCCGGTCGGGTTGTAGCTACAGCTGCTAATCTAGAAAGTCTGTATGCTATTTCTCAAAGCTTTTCTCTGTTAAGGGCTAGAAATATCGAAGTTGTTCAGTCTGCGGTTAACCGCTTAGAAACGCGCGGCTTTTCTCAAACCTTTACTGCCGTTGATCCCATTTTTATCCTCAGTGGTGAGAAACTGGATTAGATAATGCGGAATGGGGA
>NZ_JADEXU010000193.1 GCF_015206895.1 Nostoc sp. LEGE 12450
ACTAATACACAGTATTTTTAAATTATCCGGTAAACATATCTAAATATAATGACAAAAATATTTTCTTTTGGGGTTTAATATCGCAATATAACTTCGTTTGAATACGACTATTATATAAATCTTTGGCAAAAAGACTAATGAAAAAAGTCATGAATTTGACCATGACTTTTGGCACAAATAAATGATCGTTTTAGTCCATGATATTTTTTATCTAGAAAGGCAAAGGGCAGATCGCGCAGTGTATCGCAGACACGCTGCGCGATCTGCCCTCTGCCCTCTGCCCTCTGCCCTCTGCCCTCTGCCTCCTGCCTCCTGCCTCCTGCCTCCTGCCTCCTGCCTTCTTCAATGATTTATCACAACAGAATTTAGGAGTCAGGATTCAAGATTCAGTTAGCCTTCTTCAATTTAATCATCTGTGTAATCTAGAAATGCTAATCAATCCCGGATTCAGACAACTTGTCTAGTGTAATTGGTAGGTCACGAATCCGTTTACCTGTGGCATGATACACTGCATTAGATATAGCTGCTGCTACCCCAACAATCGGAAGTTCACCCAAGCTTTTTGTCCCTAGAGTATTCACATAAGGATCTTGTTCCTCAATAAATTGTACTTCCATATTTGGGATATCTGCATGAATGGGAATCAGGTAATCAGAAAGGTTAGCATTAACTATTCTGCCCTGATTTATATCTATTACAGTTTTCTCCATCAGCGCCATACCGATTCCCCATGTAATCCCGCCGAGAACCTGACTTCGCGCTGTCTTGAAGTTGAGAATTCGTCCTGCATCATAAACTCCTACGCAACGTCTAACTTTGATTTCTCCCAACACTTCATCGACTGCTACTTCCACAAAGATTGCACCAAATGAGTGTTTGGCGTATTGCTTACCCTCTGGGTTGAGTGAGGTTTGCTCTGTGACTTCTAAACTTTCTAATTCGTGACGGCGCAGAATATCGGTGTAGCTGTCTCTTTTGGAATGATCGTGTTTTAAAAATATTTGCCCTGACTCGACGGTTATATCTTCTGCTTGAGATTGATAAAGCGGAGAATTTGGATCTTTGCTCGCCATTTGGATTATTCTATCCCGTGCAGCGATCGCAGCTTTATATACCGCCGGGGAAACACTAGCAACTGTAATTGAGTTACCCGTAATGGGCGCTTTCGGAAAATTGCTATCACCTAGTTCAAACTGCACTGGTAAGCCTAATACCTCAGCAGCTACCTGCGTCATCACTGTATAAGTACCTGTACCAATATCTTGGGTTCCACTTTGTAGCCGCACCTCTCCACTGGCAAAAATTTCTACTTTGACAGATGCAGTTCCAACATTAGTGGGAAATGTCGCACTAGCCATTCCCCAACCAATTAGGAAATAACCATCTCGCATGGAACGGGGAATTGGGTTGCGTTGGAACCAACCAAAAATTTCTCCCCCTTTTTGGTAACATTCTTTTAGGAATTTACTTGACCAAGGTAATCCTTTGTGGGGATCGATATCTGCATGATTTTTTAGTCTTAGTTCAATTGGGTCAATATTTAAGGTGTATGCTAGTTCATCCATTGCTGACTCTAGGGCAAACATCCCTGTCGCTTCTCCTGGCCCACGCATAAAGGTTGGTGTGGCGGCGTTGATACGTGCTACACGGTATTTAATTTCCAGATTTGGACAGGCATACATCATTGTTGTTGCTGCACCAACTGGTTCTACAAAGTCATCAAATAGCGATGTTAAGCATGTGCCAATGTGATTAATAACGGTTAGTTTACCTTCGGTGGTTGCACCTAGCGTTAGCTGCTGCTGAGTTTGGGATCTGTGTCCGCAAGCAGTGTACATTTGCGATCGCGTTAGCACAACTTTTACAGGGCGTTTTACTTGACGAGATGCGATCGCAGCTAAAATAGTATGCGATCGCAACAATGCCTTACAACCAAATCCTCCGCCTAAATATTTGGAGATAACACGGACATTTTCTTGAGGAATATTCAGAACAGATGCGATCGCTTTTTGGGTTGCTGAAATGCCTTGAGTAGTTTCATACAGCGTCAAATTATCTTCTTCCCAGATTGCGATCGTTGCAGAAGGTTCAAGGGGATTATGATGTTCCATTGGTGTGGTATAAATCTGCTCCACCAGGACATCCGCTTGAGCTTTCCCAGATTCCACATCCCCCCTGGTGATTTTACCTGGCATCATGCCAAAAAATATTGATTCGGGTTCAAATATCTCTGTATCTGGCACTGTGACTGTAGGCAGTGCTTCTTCGTAGATAATTTTAACTAAGGAGGCGGCGGTTTCGGCTTGTTCTAAAGTTTGGGCAATTACAATGCCCAAATGTTGACCATCGTAGTAAATATTATCGTCTTTTTCGGTTGGTTGAGTTGGTGGAGGCGAAAAGAAAGGGATTTTTATCAGAGATGGAGTTTGTTGGTAAGTAATGATATCTATCACACCAGGGACGATGGTGGCGGCGGATGTGTCTATTTGGATAATTTTACCGTTAGCGATCGCACTTTGAAAAATCACTCCATAAGTTAAATTTTCTATAGCAACATCGGCTGTATAGGGTGCTTCTCCGGTAACTTTGAGTTTGCCATCAACGCGATCGAGTGGTTTACCGATAATTTTATTCATAATTTTTCTGTCACAACTGAAAGCGCACGTACCAAAGCGCCTTTGACTAATTCAATTTTGAATTCATTATGTGTTTGCGGTTTTGCTTCTTTCACAGCTGCTTCTCCTGCGGCTGTAAAGGTAGCTTCGTTAATTGTTTTACCTTTGAGAAATTCCTCAGCATCCCTTGCACGCCAAGGTTTGGGTGCTACCCCACCAAAAGCGATTCGTGCTGATTGAATTATGTCCTGTTCTAACTCTACGGCAATAGCTACAGAAACGAGAGCAAATTGGTAGGAAGCCCGATCTCTAACTTTTAAATAATAGGACTTATATACAGAATTTGGAACTTCAATAGCAACGATTAATTCTCCAGGCTGTAATAAAGTTTCTTTTTCTGGTGTATCACCTGGTAAGAGATAAAAATCATGAATTGAAATTTGACGTTCTTTTTCTACCCCTTGGATGTAAATCATCGCATCTAATGCCGTTAATGCTACAGCTAAATCGGAAGGATGAACGGCAATACAATGTTCACTTGCTCCGAAAATAGCGTGCATTCGATTGTGGCCTGTAATTGCGGCACAACCTAAACCTGGGGTGCGTTTATTACAAGGAAAAACCGGATCGCGAAAGTAGCCACAACGGACTCGTTGTAGTAAATTACCGCCCACTGTTGCCATATTTCGTAGTTGCGGTGAAGCACTTTGTAACAATGCTTGGCTAATTACTGGATAACATTCCTGAATTTTGGGATGAAAAGCCACATCACTCATACGAGAGATTGCACCAATACGGATTCCATTCGCAAGAGATACAATATCTGTTAAAGGCAAACTATTAATATCAATTAATATATTCGCTGTTTGGACTCCATCTTTCATTAATCCTAGTAAATCTGTGCCACCAGCGATAAATGCAGCAGTTTCGTTTTCTTCAACTGTAGCGATCGCAGCATCTTGAGAAGTAACTTTAGCATAACTAAATGGCTGCATTTTCCATTTCCTCTAGCACATCCCGAATCGCCGCAATAATATTTGGATATGCTCCACAACGGCAAAGGTTTCCACTCATTTTTTCTCGAATTTCTGCTTCAGATTTTGGTGGGTCTTCTAATATCATTCCTACGGCTGATACAATTTGACCCGACGTACAGTAACCACATTGAAAAGCATCATGGGTGATAAAGGCTGTTTGCATGGGGTGGAGTTTGTCATCTTGCGCTAATCCCTCAATTGTGGTAATTTCAGCGTCGATATGCATTACTGCTAGAGTCATACAGGAGTTAATTCGGCGACCATTGATTAGAATAGTACATGCACCACATTCACCACGATCGCAAGCTTTTTTAGTGCCCATCAAACCCAGCTTCTCTCGGAGTGCATCCAGTAAAGTAACGCGAGGTTCTAGTTTTACTGAGTAGGATATATTATTGATGTTCAGCGATAATTCTACTTCTTCGGAAGCAAATATTTGCAATTTTTGGGTAAGAGAGTTAGAAGTTATTGGATCTAAAAACTTTTCTTCCATGTTGAATGATGATACTAATAGTTTTTTCAGATGTTTATTGGATTTGATCTCGCAGTCCGCTTTGATTTTAGAATTGATTTGCATTGGCGGGCAAGAGTAAAGAGGCAATAGTAAAAACTTGGGGCTAAAGAAACAAGTCTGAAAAGTAGTCCACTTCCACCACAGTGTATTATTACTTTTTTGTAGCTCAGACAATTAACCTCACATTATGAATATAAAGCCAACTGAGAAATTATCCCAACCTATAGTAAAAAAAGTTGCCATTGTTGGTGCTGGCCCAGGCGGTTTAGCTGCTGCTATAGCACTGAGAAGCCAAGGGATAGACATTCAAATATACGAAAAAGCTCAAGAGTTTCGTCCGGCTGGAACTGGGCTAGGACTAGCTCCCAATGGCTTGAATTTTTTAGATGCGATCGCACCGGGAATTGTCGAAACCCTGAAAGGTTCAGGGTGTGAGGTTCACCACACAGTTTTAAAGAATATTCGGGGAGAAACAATCCGAGCTAATGCAAGCAAATTCCAAGAGAAATATGGACAGCCATTATTGACTGTTTGGTGGTATAATCTACAGCAAGTCTTAGCATCTAGACTACCATCTGAAATAATTCATCTTAATCATCGCTGTATTGGTTTTGAGCAAGATGAAAACGGTGTAAAAATTAGTTTTGATGGCGAAAAATCGGTATATGCAGATTTACTGATTGGTGCTGATGGTGTTAACTCTATAATTAGAGAAATTTTATTTGGCGAGGGTAAGCCTAATTATATTGGTAGTATGTGTTGGCGTGCCGTCATCAAGTATCACCATGAGCTATTTAATGACTATGAATTAGTGTTCGTCAAAGGCAATCAACAGTTCATGTACCTTCTGAATGTGGGCGGCGGCTATATAAGTTGGATTAGTCGTAAGTTCTCTCCTGAATACTCTCTTTGCCACAGCGCCGATGAAGTCAAATCTCGTATTCTCCATGAATTGGCTGATTGGGATGAATCCTTTCGGGTGGTAGTACAAGCAACACCAGCCGAGCAAATTTGGGAGGGGCCGATTTGCGATCGCCCACCGTTAACTCACTGGAGTCAAGGCAGAGTTACACTATTAGGCGATGCTGCCCATCCAATGGCTCCAGCTATGGGACAGGGAGCGAATACTACTTTTGAAGATGCTTATGAATTGCGAGAGTGTTTTTCTCAATCAGCTAATTTCCAAGAAGCCTTAACTAGCTATGAACAGCGTCGTATAGAGCGCACAAAAATTATCCAAGCTCGTAGCGCTTTGGGTGAGATGCGCTACTACGAATCTAACAGTGTGGCATCAAACGGGCAACGGGAACAGACAATGAGCCTTAATGATGATTTTCAGAAATGGCTGTATGATTACAAGCCATCTGCAACAATTAAATCCTAAATGTTACAACAAAAAATCTACGGGTAGGATGGCCCAAACCAATATGGCGGTAAGCAATTTTGGGTAGAAATCCGCTACTATAGATTTTTTATTATGGAGCAAATGCGCTTGTGTGAAGCAGATCCTCCTTTAGAATCACAAAGCTTCCCAGCCGTGAACACTCAGGAAGGTGGCGATGCAGCATCGCCATCTGAAGAAGCCTTTTTCTTTGAGCGATCGCTCGATCTGCTATCGGTCATTGGCCTGGATGGCTACTTTAAACGGATCAACCCTGTCTTTACTCAAACCCTCGGTTACTCAGAAGCAGAATTCTTAGCCAGTCCTTTTCTGGAGTTAGTGCATCCAGATGACCACTCTGCTACGCTGCGAGAAATGGAGAAGTTGAATACGGGCCTACCAACGCTCTATTTCGAGAATCGTTACCGGACGAAGAATGGTTGCTACCGATGGCTGGCATGGACAGCATCACCGCAGATTGACCGGGGAGTGATGTACTGCGTTGCCCGTGACATGACCCAGCAAAAAGAGACGGAAGCCGCCCTACAACGCGCTAACCAAGAACTAGAACAGCGCGTTGCCGAACGAACTGCCCAGTTAGAGCAGGTAAATACAGCACTGCGGGAGAGCGAAGAGCGCAACCAATTGGCAATGGAAGTTGCCTGGATGTTTACCTTTGAGTGGCAGCCAAACCTCGATGCGATCAAGCGATCGCCTCAATCTGCTTCCATCCTGGGATTAAAGTCGCCATCGGCACAACAGGACACAGGTACCAGTTATTTTCAACGAGTCCATCCTGATGATCGCGATCACTTTTTGGCAGGCTTACAGGCACTTGCACCTGAAAACAGCACTTACAAAATCACCTATCGATTAGTGCGCCCGGATGGTCAAATCGTTATATTGGAGGAAAGCGGACGTGCGCTGTTTGACGGGCAGGGACAGCTAACCCGAATCATTGGGATGACAGCAGATGTCACAGAACGTCAGCAACTGGAAGCCGAATTAGAGGAAAGTCGGGCAACCTTGCACAGACAACTGACTGAAATTGAAACCATCTACCAGTCTGCTCCGATCGGGTTGAACGTTCTCGATACCGACCTGCGCTTTGTGCGGATTAACCAGCGATTGGCAGAAATCAATGGATTTTCTGTCGAGGAACACATTGGGCGAACAATTCGAGAGTTGCTACCTAACATCGCGGATACTGCCGAAGATTTGCTCCGCGCTATCTTAGAAACGGGAGAACCGCTACTAAACGTCGAAATTCGGGGGGAAACTCCAGCAAGACCGGGAATACAGCGTGTCTGGCTAGAAAGTTTCTTGCCGCTAAAGGATGGCGATCGCGTAATTGGCATCAATACTGTTTGTGAAGATATCACCGAAAAGATTCAAGTCGAGGAAGCTCTACGCCAGAGTGAAGAACGATTCCGCAGTCTGGCAGACAATGCACCTGTAATGGTTTGGGTCACGGATGCCACCGGGTACTGCACCTACCTCAGCCAAAGCTGGTACGAATTCACAGGACAAACCGAAGCAACGGGACTGGGGTTTGGTTGGCTGGAAGCTTTGCATCCAGAGGATTATGCATTTGCTAGAGAAACATTTGTAAGCTCTAATACTCGTCACGAAGCCTTTCGAGCAGAATACCGTTTACGCCGTCAAGACGGAGAGTATCGGTGGGCAATCGATGCAGCAAGCCCTTGGTTTGGGGCAGATCGTCAGTATAAGGGCTACATCGGTTCAGTTATTGACATCACCGATCGCAAACAGGCAGAGGAAGCTCTGCGGGAGAATGAAGACCGTTTGCGTATGGCAATCACCTCTGCCCAATTGGGAACCTGGGATTGGAATCTCATTACAGGAGAATTGAGATGGGATACAGGCTGCAAAGCCATGTTTGGGCTATCGCCCGATGGTGAGAGTAGCATTGAATTATTTTTTGAGGGCTTACATCCCGATGACCGCGATCGCCTTCAGGAAATTATTCAAGCGGCGCTCAATCCAGTATTAGGTGGCTTTTATGACACTGAGTATCGGACGATCGGCATTGAGGATAAAGTTGAACGTTGGCTTAGGGCAAAAGGGCAAGCCTACTATGATGCAAAGGGAAAACCACTCCGCTTCAGTGGTACGGTATTGAATATTACGGAGCAAAAACAAGCCGAAGCCCAACGGGAACAGCTACTTCGACAAGAGCAAGCCGCACGGGAAGCAGCAGAACGTGCCAACCGCATGAAAGATGAATTTCTTGCTGTTCTCTCTCACGAACTACGAACACCGCTTAACCCTATTTTGGGCTGGGCAAAACTACTACAATCACCCCTTGTCAGTTCCGACAAACTCCAGCAGGGGTTAAGCGCGATCGAGCGCAATGCCAAGCAACAGGCGCAACTGGTAGAGGATCTCCTCGATATCTCTCGTATAGTACGTGGCAAACTCACCCTTAGCTTTGGAGCTATCGATTTATCTGAGCCAATCGCGGCAGCTTTAGAAACCGTTCGTTTAGCCGCAGAAGCAAAAGCGATTCAGCTTGAGGTGTTGCTTGACCCATCGGTAGAGCAGGTGAGAGGGGATGCAGACAGGCTGCAACAGGTGGTCTGGAATTTACTGTCGAATGCGATTAAATTCAACTCTACAGGGGGATGGGTGACAGTGCAACTCACCTCTGTTGATCGCCATGCTCAAATTCAAGTAAGTGATACCGGAAAGGGCATCCCACCCGAATTTTTGCCCCATGTATTTGAGTTATTCCAACAGCAAGACAGTTCTAGCACTCGTTCTTTTGGCGGATTGGGCTTAGGGCTGGCGATCGCTCGTCAGGTGGTCGAAGCGCATGGCGGCACCATTACGGCTGTAAGTGCCGGCGAAGGTCTTGGGGCAACCTTTACGGTGCGGTTGCCATTAATGCCTGTACCAAGTCCCGATGCTCCTGATTACCTCAACAATCAAACGCTGAATTTAGAGAATCTGCGAGCGATAGTGGTAGATGATGAGGCAGATTCTCTAGAACTAGTTAAGGTTGTACTGGAGCAAGAAGGCGCGACCGTGCGGACAGTCTCCTCTGCTACCGAAGCTCTACGGTTACTGACCCAAGCTCAATTCGATCTGCTCATCAGCGATATCGGGATGCCAGAAATGGACGGCTACAGCTTCATTCGTCAGGTTCGCGCTTTACCGCCTCAATTCAACCGGGATATTCCCGCGATCGCCCTGACCGCCTATGCCGGTGACACAAATCGACAGAAAATCCTCGTTGCCGGATTTCAAGCGCATCTGGCAAAACCGCTCTACCCGCAACGCCTGCTGGATGCGATCGCAACGGTTCTCATCCCATGACAACTTATCCTGCATTCTTTCCCCCCGTGCCTCCCCTGCTCTCTTCGGTGAAATTTCCGCAGTGGGCGATCGCTTGTGTAGATTGAGAATGGGAAATTAGATGAGTGGAAGGAGAAAAATACCAAATTTATGACTAATTATAGATACATTCTACATTAAATATGCGGCTAAAGAGAGTAGTTTTATAAGACTGCTTAAACGATACGAGCATGAATTTCACCCTTTTATTAAGCCGATAGTGCAATGGCAAAAGCCTATCAATTAAGCCAATCTATTTATAGATATAAAAACCGTCTCTACTTCCTTAATTTTAGAATTCAATTTTCATCAAAACTTCCAAGTATTACTTGTTTATTTAGGTACTCCTATGAAAAAATTAATTAAAGGTTTGCGCGAATTCAAAAGTAGTTATTTTTCCGCCAATGAAGAACTATTTGAACAGCTTTCTCATGGTCAAAAGCCCAGAGTCCTATTTATTACCTGTTCCGATTCGCGTATCGATCCAAACCTTATTACACAAGCCGGCTTAGGCGAATTGTTCGTTATCCGTAATGCAGGCAATATTATTCCACCATTTGGTGCGACTAATGGAGGTGAAGGGGCAACAATTGAATATGCTATTCAAGCATTAGATATTCAGCAAATTATTGTCTGTGGTCACTCCCATTGTGGTGCTATGAAAGGGTTAATGAAGTTAGACAGTTTGCGGGTAGAAATGCCGCTTGTACATGACTGGCTCAAGTATGCAGAGGCAACCCGACGGCTGGTGAAAGACAATTATAGCCAGTACGAAGGGGAAGAACTATTAGAAATAATTATTGCTGAGAATGTACTCACCCAAATAGAAAATTTGCGGACTTATCCGGTGATCCGCTCTAAGCTTCACCAAGGCCAACTCAGCATTTATGCTTGGATTTATCAAATCGAGACGGGAGAAATTTTGGCATACGATCCACAAAAACACGCCTATGTCTTGCCCCAAAATCAGCTTCCCCCATCGGAAATAGATGAGACATCACTTGGCCAACCTTTAACTAGTAATGTGGAAATACATTTCACTAAAACTCAACAACGACCGTTTCAATCCTCCCAGGAACTCCCTATTTCTACACATGAATGGTTTCCAATGACAGTGCTTTCTCCAGAGCAAATGGAGCGAATTTATCGAGGCTCGGCAACAAAGTAAAAATGTAAAGTATGGAGCTGAAATAAACATCATCGTGATTGAAGATATGTTGTAGGCTTCTCCTATTTGGGGAATTTAATGGGAGCATAACCGTAATTTTAGTGCCTACCTCTACTTCACTATTTACAGTAATCTTACCTTGATGTCTGACTTTATAAGAGCATAGTGTTATTACTTTATACTTGTTTATGCCAACTAAAAATCATCCAGTGCCTGCTATCTGGATGATTACGAATTCGAGAAACTTGTTAAAATTGCGGCTTTGTGGGGCTGTAGTCTATCGGCAGCAATCAAGCGTTTAATTAGAGAGAATGAAAAATAAAAGCCGTCCTGGAAGGACGGGGCTTCATACCCATTTTTTCGGTGACGCGATGCTGCAACATCTGATAAATCAACAATATTATTTCGCATTAAAGCTTTTCTCGGTACTGGGCTGCGGGCTGATAGCTGGAGTCTTCTTCGGCTTCTCGACCTTCGTAATGAGCGCCCTTGCTCGGCTGAAACCACCGCAAGGCATTGCCGCTATGCAATCCATCAATATCACGGTAATCAATCCATTTTTTATGACAGCGTTTTTAGGAACGGCTGTGGCTTGTATCTTTCTTTTAATCTCCTCGCTATTAAAGTGGCATCAACCCGGTGCCGCCTACTTGCTTCTCGGCAGCTTGCTCTACCTCGTTGGTACATTAGGCGTGACAATAGTTTTCAATGTGCCGCTCAACGAAGCCCTGGCGAAAGTCGAGCCGGACAGCACTGAAGGGGTGAGCCTATGGTCTAGCTACCTGACCAACTGGACAATCTGGAATCACATTCGGACGGTAGCGGCGCTAGCAGCAGCAGCATCGCTCACCATCGCGCTTTGTTTGGGTTCAAGAATTGTAGGGGGACTCGATAATACGGTTAGGTAACTGCGCTACTAATGGGTAAGTAGATCGGCGAAATTAAAGCTAACTGGCTAAGGCTGTCATTTGTCCTTTGTCATTGGTGAGCCAGCACGGTCTTGGGGGTTTCCCCCATGAGTGACTGGCGTTAGCGCAGCGTTAGCGAGGAACGAGCGTCACCCGTAAGGGTCATTAGTAAAGGTTTTAAGTCTATTTACTTTTCGTAACATACTTAGTTTTTTTGTGAATAATTCAATTATTTGCTCAACCATTCCTGCCATTTTTGAGCAGCCTTGTCACGTTCTGCTTTTTGGCCTGCGGGATCATAACTTCCCAAACTCTGCCACAACTGATTCCAGTCTTGCCCTTGGGGTAGCTTACTCACTACAGCCTTAACAATCAAAAAAGCCCGCTCCCGAGTGAGATCGTTTGGTGCTTGCAAAAGAGGAATTACCAAAGGTAAAACTTCTTTTCCGCCTCGCATTAAAGGATACATCGAAGCTGTGTAGGGATTGTGCAGAATGTCAGGGTAATCATCAAGGGTAGCGACCAAAGCGGATAATGAGCGTTTATCTCCTAATTGGTGTAGGGCAGTGGCAGCACGGGCACGCACTTCTGGATTAGTGTCATGAGTGGCTTGGAACAAAGCATCGGCACTAGCGGGATCGGCAATTTCGCTCAGTCCCTCGGCTGCAAGCCGACGGGTACGGGGGTTGGGATTAGTCAAGGCTTCCAATAAAACCGGGGTAGCTTTTTTGCCTAAACGGATCAATTCACCTAGTGCTAAAGCGCTGGTGTCTTGATCTGTGGAGTAGAGACGTGTTTTGATCTGCTCCATAGGTGTCGCGGTAGCGTCTTGATTATTCATATACAAATTTCCTCCGATCGCCAGCATCACAAGTATCATGAATATTCCGACCGTTCTCAAGATCACGGTGTCGCTCCTCCCCCTGCTGGTGCTGCTGCTGGCACATGCTGAAAGCTCAAAACGACTCGGCGATTGCCCCGGCGATTTGCTTCTGTATCTTGGTTAGTTGTGGCATCAGGGGTAAAGTCTTGGGTTGAACCAGAGCCGATAGTAACAGCACTAATTTGAGCTTCAGCTACACCCTTAGCACGCAGGGCTGCTCCGACTGCCTGCGCTCTGCGTAGAGATAGATCGAGGTTGTGCTGAGATGCGCCGCCGCGCCTGTCAGCGAAGCCTTCAGGAGTTACTTTGACATCAGGGAATCGCCGCAGGTAATCTAAGAATGTATCAATTTTGCCTGTTTCGCTGGAACTCAGTTGGTCGCTGTCGAAATCAAAGTAAAAAATGACTGGTTCGTGTACGTAAAAATCTTGATGCTTCTGCAAAGCTGCATCGAAGGTGGCGGATTGACCATCCTGTGCTGAGGCGCGATCGTTCTCAACTTTGCCAGCACGGATTTGGAAGCCCCAATGAAGCGCTCCGTAAGTTGTCATGGTGTCTTCTCCCTTAGCCACCGTCTGAAAGTCGAAGTTGAACTCACCAGCCCCTCCGGGAGCATCGGTTAGTTCTGCCGCTTTGATATCAGTGGGGTCATCAGAGCGTTTGTAACCAATAGTGGCTCCGCTTGCACCACTAGAAGAGGGTCGTGAAAGTCCAGGGGTTGCGGGATTGGGTTGGGCTGGGTCGTTGCCAAAGGGGTACTGGGCAGGTAATGCACTTCCGGCTGCGGCATTGGTTCCTGTACCACCGTGAGCAGGTGCATCATTATGCAGCGCATCAGTGAAATATCCGCCTTCAACTCCCGTGGTTGCATCAGCAGTGGTACGGAGGCTAGCACCACTAGCAGCAGGTAAAGACTGAGGTTCGACATTTGTACCTGTAGCATTTGTCAGACGCACAATCTGAATCAGTCCAATCTGGTTAGAATAGGGGGCGGTGGTTTTGGGTTTGAAACGAATAGTAATCGGTAGACTCGCACCGTTTGGTGTGGCATTTACTTCAAAAATTCCGTGTGTCAGGTCGTATGTGGGGTTAATTGCCCGTTGAATCAATTTTCTCTGGGCTGTTCCTGTCTGCTGTACCACATGAGTCAGTTCATGGGCGGTTAATGCATCATTACCTGGTGACTTACCCGCACCAAAGAAAATGTTTTGCTGGTGGGTAAATGCCTGGGCATTTAAATCTTGATTCATTTGTACCGATTGAGTGCCTGTATGTACCCGTACTTGACTAAAATCTGTACCAAAACGTGGTTCCATGAAAGAACGTACTGTATCTGGTAACGGGCTTCCTCCACTTTCACTGCTGTTTAGGCGACTCTCAAAGTTATCCCCAGCTTGGAAACTGTCATTGGTAGCGAGTTGTAGCGATCGCTTAGTTTGTAATTCTTCTTCTGGTAAAATCTCTCTTTGGATAGGTGCATTAATAAGTTTAGTTTGTAACTCCTCTTCCTCTTCTGGCATTGCCTCCCGTTGCATTAAAGGAGTTATGGCAGAGGCAAGAGGCTTAGTTTGCACTTGGTTTTGAGTCTGTGTATTTTGTAAACCTATCAGCTCTGGTTCAGCCATTCGCATAACCTGATCGGCAACTTGATCGGCTTCCTGCTCATAATGGTCATCTGGCGCACCAACGGTGAGTTTTGCCTGGGGACGATGCAAAGATATGCGACTAATATCATGACTAAGGGGCTGTTTGACGGCTTCTGGTTCCAAGAATTGCTCATTAGCAGACTGCACTTCTTGAAGCTCAGTTGATGCCTCAGTTAGTCTTTGGATTGGAGGATTATTTGTTTGTAAACCAAAGCCACGCATTGGAGAAGCCAGTGTGGGAATAGTTGATAAGGCAAGGGACGGATTTAGAACAGTGGATATACCTGCTTTTTGGCGCTGAACTATGCGTAGATGCCCAGAAGCTTGTTGTCCGTCATTGCTCATATCACCCTTCCTTCATTTATGGTTCAACCAAGGCATATTGATAACACACATCATAAAATTTATCTGATTGCGATCACTATGGACTTAAGTGGAAATTATCTCTTCCATACGTGAAGCTTAGATGGCTTTAATAAGCTGCAATCAAGTGACCATCATATAGCATCATAATCATTTGTGAAAGTTACAGATCCCAACTTCTCAAAAAAGTCGGAAATCTGTGACTGTCAATGAAAATTCCTTCTTCACTATTTAGCAATTATTTTGAGCGTTTTAGGAAATTTTCTGCTAGGTAAAGTCAAACCTAAAAATAGGAATTATCGTCCGGCGTACCGTTCCATTTTGCAATATTAAATACAGGTGTTCCATCGACTAGAATATACAGAGGGAAATCTCCTTGTGTTGTATTGCCATCCCAATTCCAGTCAGTAGAGTAAATGTGTTCTCCATGACCATTGTTGCCCGCATGGTTAATTGTTGGGCCACTACCTGTCAAATTGATGGATAACGAATCACCGTAGCCAATGGACATTGAAGAACCCCGGCGCATACTTCCACCTCGGAATTGTCTAACATCCATCTCTTGACCCCTACTAGGCGGATCTAAGTTCGGGATTTGAGCTGCATCACTACTTAATTGCAGAGTTTCCTTGATAAAAGTTCCTCTAATATTGCTAAACCCAACTGCTCCAACAGTACCAATTGTATCTGCGGTGTGATCTCCACTGTCTGACCAAATAAATTCTACATTGTCTGTTGTTTTTTGGTTTGTATTAAGTAGTGTTTCAATCTGCAACTGAACTTCTGCCTTTACAGCTTCCAAAATGGCTAAATCCAAAGTGCCACCAGATTGATTAGGTGAACCTGATGCAGTTGGAGCTGGAGTTGCTGGTGTTGGGGTTGTAGC
>NZ_JADEXU010000194.1 GCF_015206895.1 Nostoc sp. LEGE 12450
GTCTTTTCTTCGTCTGCGCCTCCTAGTCGGCCATCACCGCTACCTTTGCGACAGGGAATCTTGCTGTTTTATATTGGGCTGTGTTATTGCCGTTTCGCAGAGCAAAATCAAACAGAAAATCGTCGTCATTGGTACACAGCTAAATCTTATTTTCAGCAATGTTTAAATGTTTTGCAGGTGGCTGGACGTTTAGACATAGTTGCTGGATTTATTGGTCAACTCGCTGAAGTTTTGCAATATCTGCAAGAGTGGGAAGAATTACAGACTGTTGCCCAAAAGTCTCTGGAGTTGCATCAAACTTATGGTAGTCAAATTCAATTAGCTTGTGACTACGGTTTTCTGGCACAAGTGGCTGTGCAGCAGTCGCGGTGGGTACAGGCGAGTATATTAGCCCATGTATCGCTGTTGAAATTAGGTGAAGCGCAAAAGCACAACGACCCTTATAACTGCTTCTTTCCCTTACTGTTAGCGCAAATTTACTATTTAGTATTGGCGAAAGCACAGCGAAATTTGGGTGAATTGGTAATCGCTCATGAATACCTAGAAAAAGCCACAAAACAACTGCCAGCAGCCTTAGAAAGCAGCGCTCATCAATACGATGCCCATCGTTATATTCGCTTATTGCGGACACTGCGATCGCTATACTTTGAAGAAGGTCGCTATTTGGAAGCCTATTACATTCGGCAGAAACGGCGTTCTGTTGAGCAGCAGTACGGTTTTCGGGCTTTTATTGGTGCAGGGCGTTTGCAACCCCAAAGACAGGCGACAAACCCAGCATTGATGTCGCATTCTGGGAGTAGTAGCGTTGCTTTAGAAATTGCGGCTTCTGGTCGGGAGCGTGATATTAATAACTTAATTGGGAGAATTAGCCGCGCCGATCAAAAGCTGACGGTGATTCATGGTCAATCGGGGGTAGGTAAGAGTTCTATTGTCACTGCCGGTTTAGTTCCAGCACTGCAAAATCGAGCTATTGGCGATCAAATAGCTGTGCCTGTAGTACTGCAAGTTTATACCGATTGGGCGCGTGAATTAGAGAAATCTTTAAGTGAGGCGATGTTTAGTGACCCATCCCTTGCCGTCTACGCTGATATTAATCTAGAAGCAACCATTGAAGGGGCGGAGGTTTTGCCCTACTCTCCTACACCCATCACCATTGTCAGAATTTTACAACAACTCAAACAAAATGCTGATAACCACTTGATCACAGTTTTAATTTTTGACCAGTTTGAAGAATTTTTCTTTGGTAATAGCGATCGCAAGCAGAAGCAAGAATTTGATAAATTTATTAGTGATTGTCTGAATATCCCCTTTGTCAAAGTTATCCTTTCCTTGCGAGAAGATTACTTACATCGTTTGTTAGATTTTAAACATCTTTCGGCACTGGAAACGATTAATAATAATATTCTCGACAAGCATATTCGCTACCAGTTGAATAACTTTTCGCCAGAATATGCTAAAGCAATTATCCAAAAATTGACCGAGCGATCGCAGTTTAATTTAGAACCTGCTTTAATCGATGCCTTAATCGAAGATTTATCCACAGAATTTGGAGAAGTCCGCCCCATTGAATTGCAAGTTGTGGGAGCGCAAATTCAAGATGAGCGCATTACTACTCTAGAAGAATATCAGCCATATAGACCCAACAAACTCATTGAGCGATATCTTAAAGAACTGATTAAAGACTGCGGCCCAGAAAATGAACGAGCTGCATTACTCGTCTTATACTTATTAACAGATGAAAGTAATAATCGACCTTTTAAAACTCGTGCTGAGTTAGCGGCGCAATTAGCAGAATTAGAAGATGCTGACAAATTAGAGCTAGTATTAGACATTTTAGTACGCTCCGGTTTAGTAGTACTATTCCCTGATGTACCAGAACGTTATCAATTAATTCACGATTATTTAGTAGACTTGATTCGCTATTTACAACAACAAGAATCGAGCCTACAGGTACAACTAAATCAGTTGCGCCACAAAGTAGAACAAAGTAAAGCTGAAATTGACCGACTTAAGAGCGAACTTAGCCAAAAAACGCAGCGTTCCACATTAGTAGATTCTTATCCTCAACAGGGATTAGATTTATTAACGGAATTACGAGAATTACACAAGCGGGAAGAATTGAGTCAGTTACAAATTGAGCAATTACGAGCTGAACTAAAAGAAAAAGAATTAACAGCAAAACTTGCAGAAAGCCAAAAGAAACAAAGACTTAGTGAAGCTCAATTAAATCGTTCGTTGAAAATTGCCCTAACTGCTTCCATTCTTGCCATATTGGGATTAAGCGTTTCCATAGTCACAGCAGTAGATAGTGAAATTAAAACCCTTAGTGCATCCAGTGAAGCCCTCTTTGCCTCACAAAAAGGTATTGATTCTTTAAAAGAAGCTTTAAGGGCGGGAAGAAAATTACAACAAATAGTTTGGGTAGATTCCTACACAAGAGAGCAAGTACAGACGGCGCTTTATCAAGCCGTTTCTGGGTTAAGAGAATATAACCGCTTAGAAGGGCATCTATCTGGAGTAAATAATGCTACATTCAGCCCTGACCGTTCTTTAATTGCCTCAGCCAGCGCGGATACTACAATTAAACTTTGGCTTCCCGATGGTAGCTTGTTCAAAACCTTATCTGGGCATGAAGATGTAGTTAATAGCGTCAGTTTCAGCCCCGATGGTCAAATTGTTGCTTCCGCTAGTCAAGACAAAACGGTAAAACTTTGGAGTCGAGAGGGTGTACTACTTGTGACTCTATTAGGGCATCAAGGTGTAGTGAATAGTGCCAGTTTTAGCCCAGATGGACAGATTATTGCTTCTGCAAGTACAGACAAGACAGTAAAACTGTGGAGTCGGGATGGAAAACTGCTCAAAACCTTGCTAGGACATGATGGTGCAGTTTTGAGCGTTGCTTGGTCAACCGATGGACAGACTATTGCTTCTGGGAGTGCTGACAAGACAGTGAAATTGTGGAGTCGGGATGGTAAGCTGCTCAAAACCTTGCAGGGACATGAGGATGCAGTTAAAAGTGTAGCTTGGTCAACCGATGGGAAAGCGATCGCTTCTGCTAGTTTAGACCAGACAATCAAACTGTGGAATCTAGAGGGGAAATTATTGCGAACCTTATCAGGTCATAGTGCTGGAGTTACCAGCCTCAGTTTTAGCCGTGATAGTAAGACCATCGCTTCCGCAAGTACCGACGAGACAATCAAACTCTGGAGTTTTGAAGGTGTGCTGCTAGGAACCCTGAAGGGACATAATAATTGGGTTAACAGCGTCAGTTTCAGCCCAGACGGTCGCACCCTAGCTTCTGCAAGTCGAGACAAAACTATTAAACTCTGGCATTGGGATGATGTGTTATTGCGAAAACCCAAAGCCGATAATGATGACTGGATAACTAGCATCAGTTTCAGCCCAGACGATCGCACCTTAGCAGCAGCAAGTCGAGACAAAACTGTAAAACTATTCAGTCGAGACGGGAGATTACTCCGTACTTTTACTGGGCATGAAGGTCAAGTTTGGGGGGTTAGTTTCAGTCCTGATGCTCAAGTAATTGCTTCGGCTAGTAAAGATAAAACAGTGAAGCTTTGGAGTGCAGACGGTAAACTGCTCAACACCTTACAAGGTCATAATAGTACCGTCTTGAGTGTAGCTTGGTCGCCTAATAATCAAGTAATTGCCTCGGCGAGTAAAGATAAAACAGTAAAGCTTTGGAGTCGAGACGGGAAACTGCTCAACACCTTACAAGGACATCAAGATGCAGTAAATTGGGTAAGTTTTAGCCCCGATGGTAAATTGCTAGCTTCAGCCAGTGATGACAAAACAGTAAAAATCTGGAGTTTAGAGGGTAAGCTGCTATATACCTTAATTGGTCATAGCCGCAGGGTAAATGGGGTTGCTTGGTCGCCTGATAGTCAAGAAATTGCTTCAGTTAGTATTGATAGCACCGTAAATATTTGGAACAGAGACGGTCATTTGCTAAATACTCTTGCAGGCGATGGCGATAGTTTTATTAGTGTAAGTTTTAGCCCCGATGGTAAAACTTTGGCTGCTAGCAGTGATGACAAAGTGAGAATTTGGAACCGCGAAGGGACATTACTGATTGCTTTGAAAGGTGATAAGCAAGAGTTAACCAGCGTCAGTTTTAGTAATGACGGTAAGACTTTGGCTGCGGGTAGTGGTAATGGTACAGTGATTTTCCAAGATTTGGCAGATATCCAACTGGAAAAACTACTAACACGGGGTTGCGATTTGCTGCATGATTATTTGCAGACTAATCAGAAGGTGATGAAGAGCGATGGTTTTACCAACACCAGGGGCGATCGCGCCTTGTGTTCTGGTAGGTGATAAAAAAGAATGACGAAAGGCGTTATATATATTAATTATCTATCCAAAAAATCCTAACTCATGCAAAAGATCGTATCCGATCCAAAAATAATGATGGGCAAACCTGTCATTTCAGGAACTCGTATTACAGTTGAATTAATTCTCGAAAAGCTTGCTGCGGGTGAAACATCTGAGCAAATACTAGAAGCGCATCCGCGACTTAGCGATGAAGGAATTAAAGCAGCTTTGGCATTTGCGGCTCAAGCTTTGCGGTATGATGTGGTTTATCCAACGATTGAGAAAGCTTCTTGAAGTTTTTAGGGGACGAAAATTTAGATTGGCAAATCGTTGAACGTCTGCGGTTGGATGGTCACGAAGTTTTGTATGTTGTGGAAATGGAACCAGGAATTCCTGACGATGAAGTTTTGAACTTAGCTAATAATGAAGATGCAATTTTATTGACATCAGATAAAGATTTTGGTGAGTTAGTTTTCCGTTTGCGTAGAATTGCAGCAGGCGTGGTGTTAATTCGGTTATTCGGTTTATCTCCGAATGATAAGTCAGAAATTATTACCAATGCCATTAATAAACACGCAGATGAATTATTAGGAGCTTTTACTGTTATTTCATCTAAAACTATTCGCATTCGTAAAATAACGTGAATTTTACATGCGATCGCAGATGCAATGAAGAGTGCAAGCCGTTAAAGGTTTTAAGATAAATCCCAAGGGCGATCGCGCCTGTGTTCTAATAGGTGATGGAGATTTTGTCCCCATTCAGACCAGAGAAATTGTTGGCACCAGCTTCTCGTTGCGTGAGAGATTATTTGCAGAATAGTACTGCTGTGAAAGAGGATGAGCGACATTTGTGCGATGGTCTAGACCCCACCGTAGGCGATCGCATTCCCAGAATCTCTCCTTAATTTAGCAGGTGGGGCGATACTCACTAACAAATATCGTTTACTTAAAGCAATTAGCACCCAAATTCTTCTCTAAGCCTGCGTCTTAAATCTCCAGAGATAGGTAGCCAGTTAATTTCTTGGCATATATCATTACGAGTTTCACCATTTTGTAAGCGCTGTCTATAGATGGCTATTAACAACATCTCTAGACCAAACCTAGATAACATATCAGCTGCCAAGCCTATTATTCCAAGCAGAACTATACCACCAATCATCCCTCCTGGTCCCAACATTGCTAAAGCTGCTGTAATAGCAGCAGCTCCGGTAAGACCTGTAGTAGCCATCGTAATTAGAAGTACAATTGCAGGCAAACCTATTCCAGCTGCTTTCCTTACTAATTCATCCATACTATATCCTCTGGTAAACACTGATATAACAGACTCATTGGGTTTCAAGTTTAGTGTTCCCCGAAATTTGTATGGCTCAACATCAAATAACAATTGTTCTGTAGCGTAGTGATTTGACGTTGGTTGTGGGGAAATATTATAACAATACAATTTCTAGCAGTTATAACTATAATTATTCACCAGTATGCTTGTATTCTTTATTCACGGTGTCAACACTCAGAACTCTAGATATGCTGACGTACTAATAAAAAAAATCCACAAAAAACTAGCAAGCCCTGCAAATTTTTACTCAAGTTTTTGGGGAAACTTATTCAACAATAAGAAACATCAAACTATTGGATGTATCGAAAAAGATTTTTCTAGAGTTTGTGAACACCATAAAGAATATAAAAGTTCGTATGATGATATTTACAGATACAAAAAACGAAGAAATGAGATAATCAATAATTTTTTAGGTGATTTTTTAATTTATCAAAATCCCGTTCGCGGTAAAGCAATACGTAAAACTATCGTTGAACAACTGAATCAGTTCTTAAATGACCACTCAGATCAACAAGAAATTCATTTGATTGCTCATTCTCTAGGCAGTTTTATTCTTTGGGATCTCATTTTTTCAGATACTTTAGACAATGATGATCCAGCTTTTATTTTTCGTGAGAAACTAAATCTATTAAATTTAGCTAGCATTACGACACTGGGTTCTCCTCTCTTATTCCTTAAGCAAATGCTAGATATTGATTTCTCGGTTATCAATTATTTTTTTAAAAATTCTGATAAAGAAGAAACTGCTGGATTACAGAAGTTAAGATGGGTAAATATAATTCATTCCTCTGACTTAATTGCCTATCCTCTCAAAGCTGCCATAGAAAATGAAATTAGCTCAGATTTATTATTCTGCGATCATTATGTGTGGCAGTATGCAAACGGGATGGAGAAAACATTAAACAATATGGGTCAATCAGATATGGCAATGGTTGTTGGAGCAGAAGATGCTCATTCTTCGTACTTCTACGATAATCTGGATGGTGAAATCACATCAGGTATTATTGCATATAATTTGTTAGGAAAAACACAAAAACTTTTAGAAAGGTGTGTCCATCCAAAACCTATGGGATGATTGAAGCCATAGACAAAGCTGTACATCATAGACTTTTTGCATGAGTAAAGTCCTATAGCGATATAACAGTTTCAGCAGATTGGCCCGACGCATGACGAGGGCGAAGATGTAAGGTGATTTCCGTATCGAGCCGCTTGAGGAAAATGAGGAGTTTGCCCTCGCTGAACCGTTGAAACTCTCCTTTCATTAAATGAGATACTTCTGGTTGGGGAATGCCAAGAAGTTCGCTGATTTCGCGCTGTTTCAGGTTGCGTTGAGATAGGAGGCGCAGTACCTGAATCCCTATTTTGCCTCGCATAAAAAGTTCCGAAGCATCCTCTAAACCGAGATCAGCGAATACGTTGCCACTGCTTTCTTCAAAAACGGGTTCCTGTGTCATTGTTGTTTCTCCCTTGCCACTGCGTCCTTATAGCGTTGTTTAATCAGGTCAATATCAGCCTGTGGGGTTTTAATCCCCTGCTTTGATTTCTTCTGAAAAGCGTGCAGTACATAGATTTTCTCTCCAATCTTTACCGCATAGACTGCCCTGTAAGTATCAGTATCGTAGCGTTTGACGATTTCATACACGCCGCTTCCAACCCCTTTAAAAGGTTTGGCATCCATTGGTGTTTCCCCAGCTTGCACCAATTGCAGCGCATAGCCTACTGATGCACGCACATCAATGGGAAATGAGCGGATATTTTTGAGAGAGTCTCCCATCCAAACCAGAGGCCGTAAAGGAATTTCTATAATATCTTCGTCATCGTCCATTTTATATGAAATTTCCTATAAAATAAGTTAGACAATAGCATAAAATGCCCCGCGTGCGAACGGTGATAGAGCAGAAATGATTGCCAATGCAATTAATGAACAAACTTCAATTTGTTGTTTCAGAACTACGGCAGAAAAATTAGCCAGTACTCATAGACAAAGCTGTACATCTTGGTAGCATTGAGTGAAGTACCCGTCAGCAAGGGAGCGAGGGCGATGTACGCAACCGTCACACAACCACTGACTTTTGAAGAGTTTCTTGCCTGGGACGATGGTTCAGGCAGAGGGTTTGAGCTATTGGATGGGATTCCTGTGCCATTATCAGAACCAAATGCAAATCATGAAGATTTGATCCAGCGACTGTGTAGCTATTTAGAAAATCACTGCCAAGAAAATGACCTGCCTTATGTGTCGCGCCAGTCCAAGCAGGTTCGGCTCAAGACAACGCCAGGAGAAAAGGAAAAAAGTCGGAAAGCAGATATTGTCATATTTGCAAGAGTTGAATGGCAGAGGATGAAAACTAGCTCTAGTTCTGCTGCTGCATATATTTCACCACCCGGAATCATTGAGGTCGTTAGCAATAACTGGAAGGACGACTATCTGACAAAACTTGCTGAATATGAGGACTTGGGCGTTTTCGAGTACATTATTGTAGACTATGCTGCTTTTGGTGGCATTCGGTTCATTGGCTCTCCCAAGCAGCCAACTATTACAATCTACCAACTTGAAGATGGAGAGTATTTACCCCCGAAGGTGTTTCGAGGGGAGGATCGAATTGATTCTAAATTGTTTCCGAATATTCCCTTAACGGCAGAACAGATTTTTGCAATGAGTCGCTGATTAGCAATGAAGAAATTTATTTTAGTCGTCTTCTTGTTTAATGCGCGATCGCTCCACAAATGCTAGGAGCGATCGCTGGCTTAACTCACTACTATTGATATGGTTTCAATAGGGATTTTTTGGAGATATGACTGAGCAAAATTGTTATGCAGTAATCTTTTCCTGCTACTACGGTAAAAATAAAATCCCTATTACCTGCTATTAGTCAAGGTCTTAGGGATTTCTTTGGTTACGGGACTGGTGCGGCTCGAACGCACGACCTGACGCTTAGGAGGCGTCCGCTCTATCCAACTGAGCTACAACCCCAACTATGAAGCATATATAATTATAGCAGTAGTTTTACCGAGACTGCCAAACATTATCCCAAGAGCCGCCGCCTACTTCTAAACCACAAAGAAAACTTTCTGCTTTTAGGATTATTTTAGATTTTCTCCCATTTAATTCTCGTAACTCTAAATTTAACTTTCCTTGCATAGTGTCTCTGCAACAGTATCTTAAACCATCCTCTGTAGGCGCACGCAGAGGTGTACCAGCTAAATCTGTGGTTCCTGTCAATTCAATTTCATAGTTAGAATTCGTAGCTTTCATTTGCCATGTACCCCAAGGCTGAATTTCCCAGTCTACTTGTGAATTCCAGGGAACGAATTCATAAAACTTGCCTTGATAGTGCAACCCAATCATCGCTACAGATTCCATCCACCACAGCACACCCCGCCGTCCACCGCCAGCAGTTAATGCTAAGTCGGGTTCGCCCTCGAAGCAATTACAATTTATCCAAAACCATTTTTGGGGAAAAGCACCACCCCAATTCTTCTCACCGTAAGCTGGGGCGTTGGTGAATTCGTAGATTTTACCATTCCAGTCAATTTTTCCACTGGCTAAACCGTGAGCCATCAAAATTTGCCATCCAGGTTCAAAAATCTGCAAAAATGACACCCAGCCTGCGGTTGATTGCTGAATGCTATTTTTATTACCCCAACCGTATACTGGTTGAATTTCATACTCCCAACGGCAATAATTATTGGTGGCGCGATCGCAAATAATTCCCTGATTTAAAGTGGCTGTGGCTTGATATCCCTCTTGAACATGATGCTCAAACTCTGCTGGTAAAAGGTACAGAGGAGAAACTTGCAAATCTGTTTTACCCCAATGGCCTAAACCCAAAACATCCCGACTACCCCAAAATTTCTTCACATCAGGAAAAGTACGGCATAAATACTCATCATCTGGGCCAAGGATTTGGGCTGCACCGCCACTGTGGGGTTTCCCGCCGATGGAGTCTTCGATAGAGTACATAAAGGCGAATGTTTGCCCAATTTCCGGCAAAGTAACGCGGTAATACCAACCTTCAAAGAAGCGGCGACTACCGCCATCCCAGTGATAACCAGAATGGGGCGTTTGGGTTGATTGGAGGAAATTGAGGGGAATAGTTAACATAGTATATAGTTGCCGATTTTTTCAGTGTATGCGCGATGTCTAACGACAAGCCGAAACGTCTACGCTTCGATATCAATGATGCTTATGAAATTCTTGGGCTAGAACCCGGTGCATCTCAAGCACAGGTGAAGCGAACTTACCGTAAACTGGTAAAAATTTGGCATCCCGATCGCTTTTTTGATCCAAAGCAAAAACAAGAAGCTGAGGAAAAAATCAAATTAATTAACGTAGCTTACAACAAGCTCAAATCAGAAAGCCCATCTGAACCTCCCACTTCTGAAAATCCCTCTTCATCTTCGCCTAAAAATCCCACAAAAATATCTGTCAATCGTTGGGATGCAGAAGCTTTCTATACTTTAGGTGTAGAGAATGCCACTGAAGGGAGATATGAGGATGCGATCGCAGATTTTACCCATGCAATTCGTCTCAATCCTAACTATGTTGACGCATATAAATATCGTGGACTAGTTTGCTCTCAACTTGGATACGAATATAGAGCCGCTTCAGATTTAAATAAAGCTGCACAAATAGAACAAGGGTTAAAAAATCCTGGTGCTTCAAGGAGAGTGCGATCGCCTAGATATGTATCCAAACCTAGACCTCTGGTAAAAAGATTTTGTGAGGGTATAAAAAGTTTATTGCGGCTAAATCGGCGTTGGAAATGATAGATGATTTCAGTAAATTTACTATATTTCTCATCATAAAATTCAGGAGTCAGAAAGGGCTAAACGCCCCGCTACCGCTAACAGAATTAAATTCTGTAAGATGGTTACGGAACTTTTCAAAGTATTGGGTAATGAAATTGGTTTAAAACCTTCTTTTGATGGTTACTGAGCTTTGCCGAAATGTGAGTGAAACAAAATTAAAATATTTATCAAAAAGTTAATATTTCATCCCTTCATGGGCGGAGTATTCTAAATTCTCAATTCTAACTCCTGGTATCAATCCATCACCTGACAGTTTAATAACATCCATCCTTGGGATACTCTTTCTCTAGATTAAGTATTAACTGCCTATAGATAGAGCCACTTGCCCGATCTCAGAGGTTATTCTGACATTAACCAACAGTTGGGTAATAAATAAAACTCAATATTTATCAGCAACATAGATTTTTAAACTCATTAAAACCTCTTGTTCTTACAAAGCTTTAGTTTGTCAATATCATATCGAGGAGTGAAATCAATAGTTATGTCTATTCCCAATGAACGCGAAATCAAAAACAGTGAAATTAAGCAAGAATCTTACACTGATACTAATGGTAATATTCACACTGACTTGACGCGAACTACAGAAACAGTCAAGAACAGCACAGCTAATCCCAACTCTTACACTAACGGTTACGTACAAGGTCGAAATACCGAGCGTAGCTACCAGCAAGCTGATTTAGCCGAGCGTGACAATGAAAATGCTAGCCGTGGTTTGCTGTTAGGTATTATTGTTACTTCTCTAGTTGGTTTGATTGTAGGTGGGGTCTGGTACTTCAACCAACGCAATGACGCTGCGGTTGACACTACTGTGCCGGTCTTGGTTCCTGTACCGAGTAATAGTAGTCCAACTCCTAGTGCTTCTCCTCAACCACAAACGAAGATAATCGAAAGAATTAGAGAAGTACCTGTTCCTGTCCCTGTTCCACAACAGCAGGTTACACCTCAATCTGCACCTCGCCAACCGGATATTAACATTACTATTCCACCCCAACAGTCTGCGGCAGAAAAAGCACCTTCTGTAACTCAGCCAGCCCCGAAAGCAACACAAAGTCCGGCGACGAGTCCAACTAGTAATACTCCTACTTCGCAGAATGAGGGTGGTACTTCTACTAATACCGTCACTCCAGGTACGAAAGGTGATACCTCTAAAACCACTCCACCTCAAGGAGTAGACCAGTCAAACAGTACATCGAATAATGGTTCTTCTACCGCAAATGATGCTACAACAGGTGGTTCTGCTCAATAACCGCTTCTGAACTTCTAGCCCACTTGCTTAGATGCTGGCATTAACGCCAACATCTAAGCAAGTGGGAATATTCTTAAGAAGGATTTCGGAATTGTTGCGATAAATTAATGGTGTTCAAGTTTGGTAAACGTATCTTGTAGCTAAACAAACATGATGCTAGATTAAGAGCAAGGTACAAACAGGTTAAAAGTTAAGAAAAACTTTCAAGTTAGAGCCTGTACCTCCTGCTCTAATGTTCTTGCGATCGCTCTGAAGTTGTGACATCCATTGAATGTGTTTTGCTTTAAGTTCAATGAGTTCTTTTGGAGGTTTGAAAACGCACTGCCAGAAAATGCCTGCCTAGTTTGAATGTTAGGATGTGCAATTCTGAGTATAGCGATCGCGAATAGTGTCCACCTTAGTTGAGTTACTTAGTTCTGAATTCTCCAATCTTCAAGAAACCGCCCCAAGCTGCTGATATTTATCCATCGTAGCTTCCGGCGGTTTCTGCTTTGAGTGTTATTCATTTTTGTCCTTTGTCCTTTGTCCTTTGTTATCTCTCTTCTTAGGAGAGGGTTATTTAGACCAATGACCAATGACCAATGACTAATGACTAACTAACGTAATTACAGTCACTTCTGGCGGACAAAATAAACGTCCTGGTTTATAAGTTCCTAAACCCCGGTTGACATATAGTTGATTTTCTTGCACCTTGTGAAACCCTTGCGCCCACTCCCAATATCGGACGACTTTAGAACAGTCTCCTAGTAAAAACGTTACCCAACACCTTAATTTTTTGGGAATTTGTTTGAGTAGCTTTTTATAATGGAATACTAAAGGCCCAATGCCAGGGATTACGATGTGACCGCCGTGGGTATGACCCGATAGTTGCAAATCTACACGCCATTGTTGCAGTATCTTGGCTGTATCTGGGTTATGAGATAAAACGATGCGGGGTGTAACAGAGTCTAGTTGATTCATCACAGGTGCAGGGTAGAATTCCCGCGACCAATAATCAGCTAGTCCTACAAATGGTAATTCTTTTCCTAGTGGATAGGCAATTTCATTCCAAAGCACATGCACCCCAATGCTAGTTAACGCCTGTGTAACTTCTGCTTTTGAATGACTGTAGTAGATATCATGATTACCCAGTACAGCGTAAATACCACACCGACTTTGCAAATGTTTGAGTCGATGTACCAATTGGTGAATTGGTGTCGGATCGTCAGTTACATAGTCACCAGTTAATAGAATCAAATCCGGTTCAGCTTCGTTAGTAAGTGCGATCGCTTTTTCTAACATATCTTCCGACAAGCGCAAACCATCGTAGTGAAAATCTGACAACTGCACTAGTGTTGTACCTTGTAAAGATGCTGGAAGTTCCGCAATCTTAACCGTGATTTTATCTACTCTTAAATGTCCCGTAAACAACCAATGCATAAGGCAACCGATACTCCTCATACCAGCGCTTACAGCTTACCAAAAATCAAAATGTAACTTGAGAAACTGCAATAATTTATGTCACATACTCAAGATAAAATTAACGAATTGATTTAAATCCTGAGACTAAACTAAGCAGGACTCAATCGAATTCCCAGGTACTGATTAGCCAGGATACCTGCTGTGATTCCGTTCTGGAATTTAGAAATTTGGATTACTTACTCACCCTGTAGGGTGATTATAGTAACTTCTGGGCGGCAAAATAAGCGTCCTGGGAGGTAAGTTCCCAAACCACGATTAACATATAGCTGATTTTTTCCCAGTTGATGGAAACCCTGTGCCCATTCCCAATGTCTGACAACAGAAACATTTTCTTCCAACAATGGAAATCGACGCTGCACTTTTTTAGGTATTTTTTTTGCAAGCTTTTCGTAAAAAAATATTGCAGGGCCAATTCCGGGAATCACGATTTGACCACCGTGAGTATGACCAGATAATTGTAAGTCAACTCGCCATGCTTGTAGCATTTCCGCAGTATCTGGGTTGTGGGATAAAACGATGCGTGGTGTGTCGGGATTTAGTTGATTCATGACTGGTACAGGATTAAATTCCCGTGACCAATAATCAGCTAGTCCGACTAATGGTAATTCTTTTCCTAGTGGATAGGCTATTTCGTTCCAAAGGACGTGGATTCCAATGCTAGTAAAGGCATCGGTAATTTCTGTTTTGGCGTTTTTGTAATGTATATCGTGATTGCCAAGAATAGCATAGATACCACTGGTACTTTGCAGATGTTTGAGTCGAAGTATCAGTTGGTGAATTGGTGTCGGATCGTCAGTTACGTAGTCACCAGTCAATAAAATTAAATCTGGTTTAGCTTCATTAGTAACTGCGATCGCTTTTTCTAGCATCTCTTCTGACAGCCGCAAACCATCGTAGTGAAAATCTGACAACTGCACCAGTTTCTTACCTTGTAACGATGCAGGCAACCCTACAATCTTAACCGTCAATTCTTCTCTACTCAACGGCCCAGATAATAACCAATGCATAAGACGTTCAATAAATTCTAATCATAGCGCTTACAGCTTAACGAAACATTATCGTTTTGTGTGTAGTGAGCAGTGCAACTTATTGAAAATTTCATGAAATCTGTAGATTTGAACGTATTTATACTTATTTAATTGAACCTCACATGACTGAAAGTCGCGTGATTCCTGCTTCAATGATCTCTGCCGGAATCACTTCAGGACTGACGAGTTCTCCACAGGCGTTTTTTATAACCTCCAGCGTACCGACGGCGGTTAATAATCTCAAACCTTCGCTTAATATATTCAGTGCTGCGTTTTTATCCCTCAAATTATAGCTATTGCAACTAGGGCAACACCATTCACGCAAGTTTAAATCCTTGACTAGTGGATTAATAAAACCACAACAGTTACAAGTTTGGGAGGAGGGATAAAACGTGCCGATTTTCTGCACAAGTCTGTCATGCCATAAAGCTTTATATTCGAGCATGGTAATGAACTTAGACCAACTAGC
>NZ_JADEXU010000195.1 GCF_015206895.1 Nostoc sp. LEGE 12450
AGATTTGTATAAGAGACAGGCAGAGGGGCAGGGGGAGCGGAGGAAGTAAATTCACCCCCATCTTTCTCTCACCGAGCTATGAATGAACTAGAGTTGAGGGTAGCAGAGCGAACTGCCGAGTTAATAAGTGTGAATCAGCTGTTGCAGTCACAACTTGATGAACGTCAGCAAACGCAGGAAGAATTACGGTTTTCTCAAGCCCGATTTGCCCGAATTTTAGATATTGCTGATGATGCAATTATTTCTATCGACGGGTTCCACAATATCACCTTGTTTAATCAAGGAGCAGAGAAGATTTTTGGTTACTGTGCCCAAGAAGTGATTGGCCACGGTCTTGATTTACTCTTACCGCAGCGCTTTTTCCAAGCACATCGTCAGCACGTAGCTGACTTTGGGCAATCTCCCAATGTTGCCCGGCGGATGGGAGAACGGCGTGAAATTTATGGTCGCCGAAAGGATGGAAGTGAGTTTCCAGCAGAAGCTTCTATCTCTAAAATAGATATGGGGAATGAAATATTTTATACGGTCATCTTACGAGATGTCACAGAGCGAAAGCAAATCGAACGGATGAAGGATGAGTTTGTCTCTGTTGTTAGTCATGAACTCCGCACACCTTTAACTTCGATTTACGGCTCTCTCGGAATGCTAGCCAGTGGTTTGCTGCCGACAGACTCAGAGCGGGGAAAACGTCTGTTGCAAATTGCTGCTGATAGCACCGAACGCCTAGTACGCTTAATCAACGACATCCTAGACATTGAGCGGATTGAGTCGGGTAAGGCGAAGATGGAAGCAGAAATCTGCAATATCGTTGATTTGATTACTCAAGCAGTAAATGTTATACAGCCTTTGGCTGACAAAGCCGGAGTGACACTATCCATTTCTGCTCTATCCGCTCAAGTATTGGCAGATTGCGATCGCATTGTCCAAACCTTAACTAACCTATTGAGTAACGCCATTAAATTTTCGTCTGCTGGATCTACGGTTTGGTTGGGGGCACAACAAGAAGGCGATGAAGTTTTGTTGACCATCAAAGACACCGGACGCGGTATCCCAACTGACAAACTTGAGATCATATTTGAGCGCTTTCAACAAGTTGACTCTTCAGATTCACGTAACCATGATGGTACTGGTTTAGGTTTGGCAATTTGTAAAAGCATTATGCAACAGCACGGCGGACGCATCTGGGCTGAGAGTATATTGGGCGAAGGTAGTACTTTTTACGTCACTCTGCCGTTGTTTGGGACTTTCCCACATACTGATTTACAAAACTCTTCCAATATTCCTGTAATTTATAGTCGTCATGAGCAAATCATAAATAGCCACGCAAGTCAAGATGCAGAATTTTTGACCAAAGGGCGTATTACCCCCAGGAATTTGAACAACGATTGATGGAGTTACTTCAGTGCATTAATCAAAACGCAATACTTGTCGGGTTAAAGGGTAAAGGGAAAGAAAAAACCTTTACCCCAAACCTGATTCCGAGTTAAAAATGCACAAAGCAAGAAGTATTGAATCACAACCAAATAAGAGGATAGCAATGATGGCAACAAAGCAAATTCTAGTGGTTGATAACGAGCAGTATATTCAAGAAGTTGCCAAGATTTGCTTGGAAACGGTTGCAGGCTGGAAAGTTGAAACAGCGAGTTCAGGTGAAGAGGGAATAATGAAAGCTGAGACTTACCAACCAGATGCGATTTTACTAGATGTAATGATGCCAGATATGGATGGGATTGCCACCTTTGAAAAATTACAAGCTAATCCGGTAACTAAAAAGATTCCCGTAATTTTGTTAACTGCCAAAATCCAGGCTTCCGATCGCCGTCGTTATAATCAGATGGGAATGATTGGTGCGATCGCTAAACCATTTAATCCGCTAGAATTAGCTGCTGAAGTAGCCTTAGCACTGGGTTGGAGTCTGGAAAAATAAGCTGAAGTGAAAACGGTAGAATGCGCCCAAATAACTAACTGATGCTGCGTTAACTCAACCTGATTGCCGCCAATCTGTCGGTGCTTCTATATAATCAGGTAGGCGAGTGGTGCGATCGCCAAGTGCCTTTCTAATCTGATGCAACTCTAAATTTTTAGCCCCTGTTAAAATTGTCCCTTCCAGTTTCACATCACTGAGGTCAGCTTCTAAAAAGTTAGCTCCCATCAGGTTAGCCTGAGTCAGGTTAGCTTGATAAAAGGTCGCCCTATGCAAGTTGGCTCCAATCAGGTTTGCCTGATGCAGGTCAGCTTCCGTTAAACTGGCTTCTGAGAGGTTAGCGAAATAGACTTCTGTTTGGTGGAGTTTGGCTGCATTCAAGTTAGCCCCAGAAAGGTTGGCTCCATTCAGGTTAGCCCCTGAAAGGTTAGCACCTATCAGACCCGTTAGATTTAGGTTGGCTTTACCCAGTTTTGCACCTTGCAAGTTAGCTAAAAACAGCTTTGCTCCAGAGAGATTGGCGACTTTCAAAGTTGCTTGTTGCAAGTTGGCTTTATAGAGGTTTGCTCCTTGGAGATTCGCTATACGCAGACTTGCTCCAGAAAGGTTGGCTGAACGCAGGTTAGCCCCTGAGAGATTAGCACGATTAAGATTAGCCCAACATAGATTAGCTCCACAGAGGCTGGCTTTTAGTAATTTGGTTTCATAGAGAATAGACCTAATGAGTTTAGCGCCGTTTAAGTCAGCCTCACTCAAGTCGGCTCCACGCAAGTCAGCCCCACTCAAGTCAGAACCACGTAAATCTGCTTGTTGTAGGTTAACTCCTAGCAGGTCTGCTCGTCTGATGTCGATATGACGTAAATCAAGTTTCTGATCTTTTGGGTCTTCGAGCAAATTACGTCTGCCGATGACAGTTAGGGCTGCTTGAATATCAGTGCGGATTGTTGGAAATTCTTCATGGAGATTTTGCTCTAACTGCTGTGTCGGACGCGACCCACCTCTACGCCTACCTGAATAAGCATCTGGTGCATATTCCGGCTTTTGTTGCTCAACCTTCACCTGCTGGATAGGTGCATTTTCTCGCACAAAGGCAGTGAGGATTTCCATGATTGTCCAGTGTTCTTTAGGAAAATCCTGAGCAACTCTTTCTAAGGCATAAATTGCACCTGTTCGGGTTTCAACTTTATCATGACCAAGCTGGGCAATTGCCCCCATAAAGCGTTCTGAAATCAATCTATCTTGATTGAGTTTGGCATTTTGAAGGCCAATTTCTAGGTTTTTCTCAGCTGCGATCGCATTTTTCTGCATCGCTTGGGCCCGCTTTGCTGCGTAATAGGTATTAAACATTGCTGCCGATGCCAGAAAAACTATTGCAGTAGTTGTTAACGCTTGGTTTCTATACTGAATTTTTTCCTGAATTGACAATTCTTTAATACTGGATAAAGCAAAGAAAATTACAATCAATGAGCAGCCAAATATAACTGTTATAGTTATCAACCAATTCAACAGAGTGTCTGTCTTTTTAGAAGACATGGTAAAGATTTTCCTTACAACCTAGAATTATTACTTAGATGCTTGGAAAAAATAGTATAGCATTTAGCAGAAAATTATAATAGGTGTCAGAAGACCTCTTTAACTAAGTAATAATATTGAATATATTAGTAGATTAGGGCGAAAATAGAACAATTACTGAAAATTGGTGAAAATACTACCCTATAAACTTTTTAATTTTAACTTTCGCCTTGCAGGACTGGTATTTTACTCAGAGAATTTAGCTTCTCTAAGGTTTGCCCCATCAAGTATGGCATCATTGAGAATCGCCCCATGTAAATCAGCTAGATATAAGCTTGCACAATGCAGGTTAGCCCCTTTTAAGTTAGCTCCTTTTAGGTTTGCTGCACTAAGAATTGCCCCTTCTAGGTTAGCTAAATATAAGTTAGCACCTTCGAGGTTAGCTGCACTGAGAATTGCTCCTGCAAGATTAGCTTCTGTAAGGTTTGCCCCGGCAAGATTAGCTTTATAAAGGTTTGTCTGTTGTAGATTCGCCTTATTTAGGTTTGCTCCTCTCATATCGATATAACTCAAATCAAGCTGCTCATTTTCTGGGTCTTTATTTATATCTCTTTTAGCGATAACGCTAAGGGCTGCTTGAATATTTAGACGAATTTTTTCTAACAGATTAATCGTTACTTCTTCTTGAGGTATATAAAGAGTATTTTTTCGGATAAAAGTAGTAAGAATGTTCATAATTATCCAGTGGTACTGTGGATGATTTTTGGCAATTTGCTCTAAATCATTAATTACAGCTAGACTGTTTTCTATTGTATTACTTTCTAGTTGTTCAATTGCTATTCTTAAATGCTCTTTTGGGTACTTATGCTGAGTTTGGTTAATTTTTTCTTGAAAAGCCTGTATCCCCAGACATATTTTTGCTAATTGACTGTTATTGATTGATGAAATATCTTTTCCAGCATGAAAATAATTAATGATTACTGTCAACATACTATGGTTAAAAACTTAGTGCTAATTGGTGGCGGTCACAGCCATGCAATTGCCCTGAAAATGTTTGGAATAAAGCCGTTACCCGGAGTGCGTTTGACATTGATTACTGCAAATCAAAAGACAGCCTACTCTGGAATGTTACCAGGACACATTGCTGGATTTTACACCCATGATGAATGTCATATTGATTTGAAACCATTGGCTAACTTTGCTCAAGCAAATTTGTATATTGACAGAGTAGTTGCTCTAGACTTGGAAAACAACAAAGTTCTCTGTGCTAACGGATTGGCGGTAGATTTTGATGTGCTGTCTATTGATATTGGCAGCACTCCGGCCAGACTGTCTGTATCAGGAGCAGCAGAATATACGATCGCAGCTAAACCAGTATCCCAGCTATTGGAACATTGGTATGAACTAATTGCAGCTGTAGGCAAAAATCCTCAAGAACCAATTCGGATTGCGATCGCAGGTGGAGGTGCTGGCGGTGTAGAAGTGGCGTTGGCGATGCAATCTCATTTACATCAGATTTTCCATCAAAATCAACAACCAATTCAAAATCTGGAAATTCATTTATTTCAGCGTAACATACAACTGATGCCCAATTATCATCAATCAGTACGGCATCAACTTCAGCAAATTCTCACCGAGCGAGGTATTAAGCTACATCTGGGAGAAAATGTGTGTAATATCGCACCTAAAAACTCCAAGGAAACTAGAGAAACATTTGAGATTAAGTGCGACTCTGGTTTGAGAGTAGAGTGTAATAAAATTTTTTGGGTAACACAAGCTTCAGCACCCGAATGGTTAAAAATTGCGGGACTAGGAACTGATGAGCAAGGTTTTATTCTGGTAGAGGATACCTTACAATCTCAAACACACCCGCAGGTATTTGCATCTGGTGACATCGCCACAATGGTAAATTATCCGCGTCCAAAAGCTGGGGTATTTGCTGTTAGACAAGGTAAACCTTTATTTGAGAATTTGCAGCGAATTTTATTAGGTAAATCGCTCAAACCCTATAAGCCGCAGAAACAATATTTAAGTCTAATTGGTACAGGAGATGGAAGAGCGATATCTGCGATGGGCTACGCCTACGCAACCAAAGGCATCTTTACTTTACCACCTCATAAACTCTTGTGGCATTACAAAGATTGCATTGACCGCCGCTTCATGAAACGCTTCCGTTTTGAATAAACAAGGGAATAGTGAGTGGGGAGTGGAGAATGGCGGATGGGAGCAGGGGAGCAGGGGACAAGGGGACAAGAAATAAGAACTTGAAACAAGTCTTTCCCCTTGTCCCCAATTCTCCTTGTCCCCAAGTCCTCTTCCCAATCCCTTCATCGAAGCTGTTCAATTAGCTCCATAATTTGTTGATAATACTGAACATTTCCCTCTTGGTAATACAAATCTGCGGATTTCTGGAAATCCGCAATTGCTCCTTGAGAATCACCCAGATTTTGGTAGACATCTGCTCGCAGGATGTAGGCTGAAGCCCAATGAGGCTGAAGCTGTAAGGCTTGGTTTAAGTCTGTGAGCGCTCCTTGTAAGTCTCCCAAAAGAGAACGGCTACGACCCCGATTGTACCAGTCTTCAGCAAAGCTGGAGTCGATCGCGATCGCCCGACTGTAATCTTCGATTGCTCCTTGATAATCTTCTAGAGCATAGCGAGCATTAGCGCGATCGCTGTAAAATGCAGCAGATTGAGGATTTATTTGTAAAGCTTGGGTGTAATCTGCGATCGCACTTTCATAAGCTTCTAAAGCGTAATGCGTCGAACCGCGATTGTAATATGCTTCAATTAAATCAGGATTAATTTTCAATGCTTGATTATAATCTGCGATCGCTCCTTGTTCATCCCCCAAAAGACGACGAGCATTTCCTCGATTGCAGTACGCTTGCGAGAATTCAGGAACCAACTCTATCGCTTGGGTGTTATCATCAATTGCCCCCTGTAAATCTTGCAGAGCTTCACGGGCAATCCCCCGACCATAATAAGCTGCGGCTAAGTTATCATTAATCTGTAATGCCCGATCGTAATCTTTAATTGCTCCTTTATGATCTCCTAAAGAACGACGAGCCGCCGCGCGATCGCAATATCCTTCAGCTAAACTAGGATTGAGTTGTAATAACCGATTGCTATCTTCAATTGCGCTTTGATAGTCTCCCAGTCGCCGAAGAGCATTAGCCCGAAAGCCATATACTAAAGCTAGAGTCGGATTTTCTTGTAAAGCTTGGTCATAATCTGCGATCGCACCCTCATAATCCCCAAGGGTACTACGGACAAGACCCCGTTCACAATAAGCTTGCACATCATCAGGATTAAACTTTAGCGCTTGATTAAAATCCTCAATTGCTCGGTGATATTCTTTGAGATGAGCTAGAACCAAACCCCGGTTGTAATATGCTCCAGCAAACCTGGGATTAATTTCTAGAGCGCGGTTGTAATCTGCGATCGCATTTTGATAATTTTCTAAAGAGTAGTGGGCATTACCTCGATTATGATAAGCCTCCGCCAACTTCGGATCTAATTGTAATGCTCGGTCATGATCAGCGATCGCTTCCTTGAAATTTCCTAAGATATGATGAATATTACCCCGATTGCTGTAAGCTGCGGCAAAATTGGGATACCACTGTAAAGCTTGTTGAAAATCTGCGATTGCTCCTTGATGATCGCCCCGTTCAAAACAAACTACACCCCGATTATGATAAGCATTGGCAATATCAATATTGATATTATCAGCTAACTGGGTACTAGTTTCTATTGTTTGGATATAGTCAGCGATCGCTTTGTCGTATTTTTCTAAGGCAAAGTAGGCATTACCCCGACTGTGGTAAGATTGGGCGAGATTGGGATCGATTTCTAATGCTTGGTTATGATCTGCGATCGCTTCTTGATAATCGCCTAAAAAGTAACGTGCATTACCCCGGTGATAATAGGCTGTGGCAAAATTTGGATTGATTTCTATAGCCCGATTAAAATCTGCGATCGCACCACGATAATCTTTGAGTTGACCACTGAGAATAATCCCTCGATTATGGTAAGCTTCGGCAAAGTTAGGGTTGAGCTTGATTGCCTGGGTATAAGCTGCGTAACCCTCTGGGGTTGCCGCAGGCATCGCTCCTTGATAATCGCCTTGCAAACTGTGGTTCAATCCTTGGTTTAAAAATTCTTCAGCATTCATATAATAATTTTCTTGGATTTCGACATTCCCTAGCTTAAAGGCAATGGGATTCTTAGCTATATATTTTGATAATCATTCTAGTTCAAGAGCCCTCCAACCCCCTTAAAAAGAAGGAGGGCAATAATCTCTCAAAGTCCTCCTTTTTAAGGATGATTTAGGAAGGATCTACAACATTTTGGTTTTGTAGAGGATGTGTGTACACCGTAGCTCTACTTTGCACAGGGACAGGTTTTGGGTAGTAAAACCAGGGAGAGGTCTTTTATGTACAAAAGCGAGAAACTTTTTTAGCTTTCCCCCCCAATTCTTCACAATAAATTATTGTGGCAATTCTATACAAAAATAATGTGTGTATGCTGTAAATAAATCAGCTTTTTGAAGTTTGGCAGAACGCAAAGTTTAGACCCTACTATTGCTACTTGTAAAAAAAATCGAAGCCAGATGATAAATATTATTCTATATACCCTATAATCTTTAATACGGTATCTGCTTAGAAATACCGTAGATTTAGGGGTGAATTCTGATGAGCGAGTCGCAACAAACGACACATTTCGGTAAATTGCTAACTGAGAGAATGCAGTCTTATGTCATGAAAGCATTACAGACCATACAACTCTCATATCAACACACAATTAGAAATTGGTTGAATAGACACACAGTACAAAGCTTTGTGAGTCTGTTTCTAGTAGGTGCTTTTTTGAGTATAACAGTTGCCTCCTGTTCTGGAAGCAGTTCAGCTAGCAAAAATGATGTCAAGTTGAAACTCGTTTCTTTCTCTGTCACCAAAGCGGCTCATGACCAGATAATCCCCAAATTTGTCGAAAAGTGGAAGCAAGAACATAACCAGAACGTCACCTTTGAGCAAAGTTATGCAGGTTCTGGCGCTCAAACTGCTGCTGTCATTGCCGGTTCGCAAGAAGCAGATATAGTACATTTGGCACTTCCCCTGGATGTTAACAAAATTCAGCAAGCGGGTTTGATTAAATCAGGCTGGGAAATCAAAGCTCCTAGAAGTGGTATTGTTAGTAGATCGGTTGCTGCGATCGTTACCCGTGAAGGTAATCCCAAAGGTATAAATACTTGGGCAGACTTGGCAAAAGATGGCGTGAAAGTGATTGCAGCAAACCCAAAAACTTCTGGTATTGCTATTTGGGAATTCTTAGCTTTTTGGGGTTCGGTAACTCTAACAGGCGGTGATGAGGCAACAGCGCTAGATTATGTCACTAAAGTTTATAAAAATACCTCTATTTTAACGAAAGATGCCCGTGAGGCTAGCGATTTATTCTTCCAAAAAGGTCAGGGAGATGTTTTAATTAACTACGAAAATGAGGTAATTTTGGCGGGTAAAAATGGGGCTAAGTTGCCTTATGTTGTACCCCAAGTGAATATCTCCATTGATAATGCTGTAGCAATAGTAGATAAAAACGTTGATAAGCACGGTACAAGAGAAGTTGCACAAGCCTTTGTTGATTTTCTTTACTCAACAGAAGCTCAACGGGAATTTGCAAAATTACAATATCGTCCTGTTAACCCCACAGTTACCCAAGAAGTAGCCTCACAACATCCGCCAATTAAAACTTTATTCACATCTCAAGATTTAGGTGGCTGGGATATTATCCAGAAAAAGTTTTTTGGAAATGGGGCAATTTTTGATAAAGTTCAAGCTGCAAGCAAAGCATAATATCTTTTTTTAATGCTGCATGAGCTACTTACAGATAGCCAAGCATAATAAATTCTAATCACTGTATCTCAAATTGATAAATTATGAGCTTTCGTAGCCGATTTAAGGATAGCTTTTTTCTGACATCTTTAATGCTTATTGCCAGCAGTATAAGTGCTTGCAACAGTGGACAGGAATTGAAAAGTCAGGTGAGTATTGATGGTGCAGCAGTAGGTTTCCCTGTTTCTTTAGCAGTTGCGGAAGAATATGGTAAAGTCAAACCTGAAGCAAAAGTTAGTGTTGCCTCAAGTGGTACAGGTGGCGGTTTCAGTAAATTTTGTAATGGCGATATTGATATAGCTGGTGCTTCCCGTACCATTAGAGATGAAGAAATTAAAAAATGCAAAAGTAAGAATATTGAATTTATCGAGTTGCCTGTAGCCTTAGACGGCATCGCTGTAATTACTAATCGTCAAAATAACTTTGCCAAATGTCTAACTATTAAAGAATTAGGGAAGATTTGGGGCGCTAAATCAGACAGCAAAATCTTGACATGGAATCAAGTTAATCCTAAATTTCCTAACCAAAAACTGAAACTGTATGCTCCGGCTTCTGATACTGGAACGTTTGATTATATGACTCAAGCTGTTACCGGCAAAGCCAAAAATGGTCGTACAGATTATACTCCCAGTCACAATCAAAACTTACTTGTGCAAGGAGTCTCAGGTGAAGCATCAGCTTTAGGTTATGTAGGCATATCTTACTATATTCAAAACCAAGATAAACTCAATCTAGTTGCTGTAGAAAGTCCCACAGGAAAATGTGAAAAACCAGTTCCGATAGATAATGTAGTCAAAAATCTCTATACACCATTGTCTCGTCCTCTGTTTATCTATGTTAGTAAAAAATCCCTAGATAGCAAGCCAGCAGTCAAAGAATTTGTAGATTTTTATCTAGAAAATTCTTGGAAGTGGGTAGATAGCGTTGGTTATGTAGCATTACCTGATGAAGCTTATGTCAAGGTAAAACAAAAATTGGCTACTGGTGAAACTGGGACAAAATTCAAAAAGGCAAAACCAGGTGAACCAATCACCAACTTTATTTAAACAAAGACCAGTTTTTGTAGTATGAATTTAGTAAAAATTTAACTAATTTATGCAAAACCCCAATTCTCAAGACGATTCTTATCTCCAGTTCAGACAGTCATTAGAGAAAAATGCATTTGAAGATATCTCAGAAAAGATTATTGCGGTAATTTTATTTAGTTGTGCTTTAGTTTCGGTTCTAACAACCTTTGGGATTGTCGTAATTATCTTTCAGGAAGCGTTTGGTTTTTTCCAAAAAGTTTCCTTTGCCGAATTCTTTCTTGATACTAAATGGACACCTCTATTTGCAGAGAGACATTTTGGCGTTTGGCCCTTGATAGCTGGCACTTTCTTAACTACAGCTATTGCTATGGCGGTTGCTATTCCTTTGGGTTTATCTTCTGCAATTTACTTGAGTGAATATGCTCAACCAAAAGTAGCAGCAATTTTACGTCCCGCAGTGGAACTTTTAGCGGGAATACCTACAGTAGTATATGGTTACTTTGCACTGTTATTCCTCACACCATTGCTGCGGAATATTATTCCTCTGGAAATATTTAATGCCTTGAGTGCAGGGTTAATGATGGGGGTAATGATTACTCCTACTGTTGGTTCTATTAGCTTAGATGCGATTCAAGCTGTTCCACGTTCTTTGCGGGAAGGAGCTTATGCTTTAGGTATTACTAAACTAGAAAGCATTTTTAAAATAGTTCTCCCAGCAGCACTTTCTGGAATTATCGCCTCAATTATTTTGGGTATTTCTCGTGCTGTGGGTGAAACGATGACTGTCCTTATCGCCGCAGGTCAACAACCAAAACTGACAATTAACTTTGCGGAATCGGTAGAAACAATGACAGCTTACATGGCGCAAATTTCTGGTGGGGATAGTCCGCGTGGTAGTCTCAATTTCCAGACTTTATATGCTGTGGGCGCTCTTTTATTTCTAATGACCTTAGTTTTAAATATTGTTAGTTACTGGATTGCTAATCGCTTTAAAGAAAAGTACGAGTAATAAGCATGACGACAAGTTATCAACGAGATGATTCTTTGGATTCGGCGGCAGAATTTACTGAGAATGTTGAGAGTAGGGAGACATTAGGAAAAGTATTTGAAATAATTTTTTTGTTAGGGTTGCTGATTGGTATATTTGTTTTGGCTTTGCTACTTTTCGATATTTTTCGAGATGGATTAGCCAGATTTTTAACACCCGGCTTTCTAACAGAAACTCCTTCTCGTTTTCCTGACCAAGGTGGCATCCGTCCCGCGATTGTCAGTAGTATTCTTTTAGGAATTATTGTGATTTTAGTCACTGTACCAGTTGGTGTTGGAGCAGCTTTATATCTAGAAGAGTATGCACCTAAAGCTTGGTGGACAGTGATTATTGAGATTAATATCAGCAATCTGGCAGGTGTACCTTCCATTGTCTACGGATTGCTGGGTTTAGGGGTTTTCAATTATTTGCTTGGGTTCGGCCCCGCTTTAATTTCTGGCGCGTTGACTTTATCTTTGTTGTCCTTACCAGTAATTATTGTGACAGCGAGAGAAGCAATTCGCGCCGTCCCGGATTCCCTGAGAAATGCTTCTTATGGATTAGGTGTAACTAAATGGCGAACTATCAGCAGTCACGTTTTACCTTATGCTATTCCTGGTATTTTGACAGGGGTAATTATCTCTGTATCCCGTGCTATTGGTGATGCAGCGTCTCTAATTGTTGTAGGCGCTGTGGGTTTTCTCACCTTTAACCCTGGTTTGTTCCAGAGATTTATGGCATTACCCATTCAAATTTACAGTTACATTACTCGTCCTGAACCAGGTTTTGCTAGTGCAGCAGCAGCAACAATTATTGCGTTGTTACTCTTGATTTTATTTTTAAATGGTGTAGCAATTTATATTCGCCAACGCTTCTCAATACGTTAGATAATTAAATATCTAATTGGATATATTCACGGTTATTAGGAGATACGCTTTCATGACTTATAGCAACAGTAGAAGTAAATTAGATGGTGCCACAATCGACCACGAGACTAATGTCTTCAATGTTGAAGGTGTGAAGGTCTATTATGGGGGACTTTTGGCGCTTTTAGATGTCTATTTAAAGATTCCTGCAAAACAAATTATTGCTTTTATTGGTCCTTCAGGATGTGGTAAAAGTACTTTACTGCGTTGCTTCAACCGGATGAATGATTTAATTCCTGGAGCGAAGGTTGAAGGTAGACTGAATTATCGCGATCGCAATATATACGATCCTAAGATAAATTCTGTAAAATTACGCCGCCAAATCGGAATGGTTTTTCAAAGACCAAATCCTTTCCCCAAGTCAATATACGAAAATATTTCATTTGGGCCGCGTGCTAACGGTTACAAAGGTAACATTGATGAATTGGTAGAAGATTCCCTCAGACGTGCTGCTATCTGGGATGAAGTCAAAGACAAACTCAAAGAGAAGGGAACTGCATTATCTGGCGGACAACAGCAACGACTTTGCATAGCCCGTGCGATCGCAATGAAGCCAGATGTATTATTGATGGATGAACCATGTTCTGCTCTCGACCCAATTTCTAGCCGCCAAGTAGAAGAACTCTGCTTAGAACTGAAGCAGCAATACACCATAATCATGGTGACACACAATATGCAGCAAGCCTCCAGAGTGGCAGATTTCACGGCTTTCTTCAATACAGAAATTGACGAGTATGGCAAACGTCGCGGAAAATTAGTTGAGTTTAATCCGACAGCCCAGATGTTCAGTTCTCCTCAAACTAAAGAAGCTGAAGACTATATCAGTGGACGCTTCGGTTAAAAACACGTCACAGTTCTAACCCTGGAAAATATGCTGAGGCTTGATAGTACTAAATTGAAGTAATATTTCAGTTTAGTACTTATACTGTGTATTATGTTTAAGCCTCTGTCATTTGCTTTAGTTGCAGCTACCGTTTTAGTGGCATCAATCAATAATCCCAGTAATACTTTAGCTAAAACTTGTGCTTCTAAGTGTGGGTCGCACCCAATTCAGTTTACACCTGGGCAACACATCCGGGTTGAAGTTGTAAATAGCACACCCAACCCGATCAAAATCCAAAAGCCTTCTGGGACTGACGCAATTTCTTTGAATCCAGGGCAGAAATTAACTTTAGAAGAAATAGAGGGTACGGAGCCAAATACATCTCTGATATTTTGGAGCGAGAAGGGTTTATCACTACAAGCAATCGTCTCGAAACCTAACTTTGGCACATTGCGGCTGGAACTCCGTCCGACTTGGCGCTCTCCAGGCGATCGCTCTTTATATATTATGGATGATGGTAGAATAAACGTGTTTTAGATAGCAAATAGTGTTATTAGTTATGAGTTAAGAAACAATTTTAAATTCAACACTCATAACTAAAAAATCCTAACTTGTATCGTGCTAGACCGATCTGTATCTGAAATCTCAAAACCTAGTAGGCGCTTACCTAATCATCGCTGGCAAATTTATCCGCAGAAACCAGAATTTGCCCAAAAACTGGCCGCTTTGATTAATGTTTCACCCATTATCAGCCAATTGCTGATTAATCGGGGTATGGAAACACCAGAACAAGCACAAGCATTTTTAAATCCAGAGTCTTTAGTCTTACCTTCGCCGTTAGAAGATTTCCCAGATTTGGCGATTAGTTTGGAGTTGTTGCAAAATGCGATCGCATCTCAAACAAAAATTGCTATTTGTGGTGACTACGATGCTGATGGAATGACCAGCACGGCTCTACTTTTGCGTAGTCTCCGCACTTTAGGCGCACAGGTAGATTATGCTATTCCCAGCCGGATGCATGAAGGCTACGGTATTAATAAACGCATAGTTGAAGAATTCCACAGCGAAGGTGTGGGATTAATTCTGACTGTAGATAATGGCATCTCTGCGTTTGAACCAGTTGCTAGAGCTAGAGAACTTGGTCTTGCAGTTATTATCACCGATCACCACGATATCCCCCAAAAATTACCGCCAGCTAATGCTATCCTCAACCCTAAACTAATAGCAGAATCCTCACCCTATAGGGGTGTTGCTGGTGTTGGTGTTGCCTATATTTTGGCAGTGTCTTTAGCACAACAGCTAGGCGAGACGAAGGGATTGATCCAGCCGATGCTAGCACTGTTTACACTAGGAACGATCGCAGATTTAGCTCCCTTAACTGGCGTGAATCGCCGTTGGGTGAAACGTGGTTTACAGCATTTACCCAAATCCAACTTAGCTGGGGTACAGGCGTTGATTCAGGTAGGTGGTGTGCAAGCGAGGGGAGAGGGAGC
>NZ_JADEXU010000196.1 GCF_015206895.1 Nostoc sp. LEGE 12450
CTCCCTGCCCCTCTGCTTCTTCTCTACTCCCCACCCCCTCTCATGTTTCGCAATACAACAACTAAGATGCCGATAAATCCGAAGATTGGCAGTGCGATCGCCCAAATGGGTAATTTCTGAGATTCACCCTCTACTAAATCACCATTGACATCTTGCTGAATTTGTGTGTTTTGTGTAGAACCGCCTGCTACAGTAACTTCAAATTTGAACTTAAAAGGTTTGAATCTTGCCCCAGAGACTGGTTTACCATTTAGTTGCAACTCATAAATACCTGGTTTGGGAAAGGTAATTTCTGTACCTGGAATACCTTGATAACGTTCGGCTGCTACAGCTTCTAACCGTGGTTCCAGCAGTGCAGGCTCTCCGGTTGCATAAGGTTCAGCATAAACAGCCAACCGACAATTACACTGTGACAGGGGAATAACCCTTCCGCCTCTGCGGGTAAGCGCAAACCAGACTTGGGAGGGTTCTCCAGCCCGAGGATTATCATTTGGCTCAATGTGGAGGGTGCCACCAACATCTCCAGAAACTTCCACCTTATGAGCAGATGCAGGGTAAGGATTAGTTATTGATATAACTAATAAACTCAGGAATAATAAATACTTTATTGTTCCTTGACTCTTCCAAGAAATGGCTTTGAGTAGTTGATGCCTCTGTTTTTGACTCGTTGGGATTGAGCCAGAGAACAAGGATAATTTACCGCGATTTTGTTGGGGGGACATAAAACTTTTCTACGGCTAACTTTGACCAAAAAAAACGCGAACGCACTAGTAAGACACTGAGGGTAATAATTCCCATCAGTACTGCCGCTAAGTTATTTCCCCAAGTTGATTGCAAAGAACCCAGATAATGGGAACCAATCAACACAGCATGAATAGCACTCAAGAGCAAGGCTGGCACACCCAATAGATGAATCTGTCGCCAACGCTTGCCCAAAGATTTCTGCAACGATTCCCAACTCGTTAAAGCGGCGGGGGACATTAATATTAATGCTACAGCACCCGCAGCCATACCCCACTGGAATTCTGGCGGCATAAAAGAAAAGGCGGCAAAATTCCATTGCAATGAGTGTTCTATCATGTGGAAGGTGTGAACCACAGAAAGCACAAAAGATCCCACCCCCAAGGCGCGGCGATAACGCAATGGTGAAGCCCACAACCCACTAATAGGACGCGCAATTAACGCCAATATTAAGCAGAATAAAGCGGCGTGTCCGGTGTAATCTACCATTGTGTCACCAGTCCGTAACAAGGTAATGATGCCAATGATGAGTGTCACCCAACCGCCTAATCGAAATAACTGACTGCGCTTGTCTTTACTTACCAGCGACGTGGAGATGCCTACACCTAGCATAGTCGGCAGGGTTCCCAATCCAAAAGCCAGCATGGTTGCCCCACCCATCCATAAATTGCCAGTTTCAACGGCTTTGATTTGGGCAGCATACAGGAAACCACAGGGCATTAAACCCCAAGTCATCCCCAAAAGTATTGGTGTCCACCATTTGGTTTTAAAGGAAAGCTTAACCATTCCTGTGCTGAGGCGATCGTGTAGCCTACCTTGTAATAGGGGATGTAACACAGGAATACGCGGGAGCAAATCGGGTTTTACTTGTCCTAAGCCAAACCAAATCAGCATCACACCAGTCAAAATTGCCATCCAGTGCCGAAAGTCGCTGCCAATACCCGCTAGCTGTCCACTTTGCAGCAATACCGAACCTAACGCCCCAATGCCAGCACCGACTAGAGCATAGCTCAACATCCGCCCCAGGTTTAGCAAAAGATGAAATTTTAATTGTTGTCGCCAAGTATTCGGCTTTTCTAAGGGTGATGTCCCTTTCGGCTGATGAGACAGGGAAAATGCCACTGTTAAAGGGCCACACATCCCAAAACAGTGCCCAAAACTCCCCAGGAACCCCAGGATTGAGATCAGCAACAAATCTACCATAAAAAAAGTCCTGAGTTCTGAGTCATGAGTTCTGAGTGCCAGTATAAAGATTTTGAATAAGTAATAAGAAATTCTTTTTCTTCTTTACTTAGTACTCAGCACTCCTCTAGTGCGGCACTTTACATAAAGTTGCGATCGCTGTCAAAAGACAAACTGTCAAACTTGATATTTACTTTAGGGAATTAGTTCTTTTGTACTGGTATAAGATATAAAGGTATTAATCATAAGTAAATACCTGCGTCTAATTGATAATCGTCGAATGGCTACAATTTTTTTCTCTTATTCACATCGGGATGAAACCCTGCGCGATGAGTTGGAAATTCATCTTGCTATGCTAAAAAAGCAAGGCTTCATTGAGACGTGGCATGATCGCCGAATAACTCCTGGTGATGAATTCGATAAGGCAATAAGCAAAAACTTGGAAGAAGCAGACATCATTATTTTATTAGTCAGTTCAGATTTTCTAGCTTCCAATTACTGTTATGACATTGAAATGCAACGTGCGATGGAAAAGCATGAGCAAGGAGAATCCCACATTATACCAGTCATCCTGCGTCCATGCGATTGGCGCAGTGCCCCATTTGGCAAGCTCTTGGTCATGCCAACTGATGGCAGGCCTATCACAAAATTCCCCGATAAAGACGATGCTTTTCTTGAAGTAGTCAACGCTATCAAACGGACAATTACTCGCTTACAACTCCGTCAGGATTCCACGCCACCAAGCATAAGTTACGGTTCTGCTGTCAAACCACAAATTTTGGATATACCAAGATCGAGCAATCTCCGTATTCGCAAAACATTCTTGGATCGAGAGAGGGATCAATTTGTAGAGGAATCATTTGAATACATAGCCAACTTTTTTGAGAATTCACTTGCTGAACTATCCAACCGAAATCCAGAAGTAGATACGCATTTCAAGCGTATAGATGCAAATCACTTTTCGGCTATTGTCTACATTAGGGGAAAGAAAGCTACTGAATGTCGAATTTGGACAGGAGGAAGTAGCCGTCTTTTTAGAAGCGACATTGCATATTCCTCAAATGCTTCAGGAAGTGATAATAGTATTAATGAATCCATATCTATAGTTGATGATGGATATGCTCTTTTTCTGCAACCTTTGGGAATGGCTTTCTTTACAAGCCAACAGAATGTGAAGAAATTATTGTCTCAACAAGGAGCCGCTGAGTATTTTTGGGATATCTTGCTAAGACCATTGCAACAAGGCTCAACATGAGCGTTCTGTCATAAGGATCAATCTGTAAAGTAAAAGAGACCTCTTGCACAAATAATTTATAGTATAATTAACAACTGATTAACCAAAAGCTAACTGAGGATTACCGTCAATATTTGTATTTTCTAACTTCTAACCACCATTTTTGAGTTTATCATGCAAACCTTGAGACTTAGTAAGATCAAAAACAAATTGATACCATCTTTTCAAAGTCTAAAATTTAGACGTAGTAAGAATGGGGTACTTTTAGTTACGAAACATTCTGGTAATGCTCAAACGACACCTTACAAGTCTGAATTTGAAAAGGCCATGGAAGCTTATCAAAAAGTAAGCAGTAAGTATAGGAATGCACTTCGTGAGCTAGCTCAGTGAATGATATTTTTTGGTTGAGTGAGGCAGTCATTAAAGCTATGCACGAAGAACAACTAGCAGAACATGGTGGACTTCCAGGTATAAGAGATAGAAATCTTCTTTTAGCTAGTTTAGATAGACCTAAAAATTTATTTGCTTATGGTGAACCTACACCAACTGTTTTTGAGTTAGCGGCAGCTTATGCTTTTGCATTTGTCAAAAATCATTCATTTATAGATGGTAATAAAAGGGTAGCTTTCGTTTCGATGGCTACCTTTCTTATATTGAATGGGTATTCTTTAGAAGTGCCAGAAAAAGAAGTTGTATTAATTATAAAAAGACTTTCAACCGATAAAAATACTCAAGAACCAATAGCAGATGAGATTAAAGACAATTGTATTAAAATAGACAATTAAGCTGATTGCAAAGTTACTTTGTAGGTTTATCTAAGAATTTAGGGAACCAAAATACTAAACCCTCCTAGCAATCCTGGAAAGTTATACCTGGGGGTTTGCGCTACCCTAAGTCAGGAAGCCAAGGATAAATCACATGAGAAAATGGATTTGGCTGATGCTGTTGATGCTGATGGCATTTGCCGTGGTGGGTAGCATAGACCGGACATTTTTTGAACAGCGTCCCTCACCAGCAATTGTTGAAGGCATTCCTGTGGAAACGCCGCAAGCACAACTAGAGTTAAAAAAAGTTGATGATACCCTACAAGTGTCTACCGATAAGCTATTAAACCATATCCAAAAGTTAAATTTTCAGCGCTACACAACAACAGAGCGATCGCTCACTCGCACTTATATCACAACTGAACTGAAAAAATTTGGCTGGAAACCCAAATTGGAAAAGTTCTCTGAGGGTGTAAATATTTTTGCTGAACGTATAGGAACTAACAAAGCCGCTAAAGCAATTCTCGTCGCAGCGCATTACGACACTGTTGCCTTATCTCCCGGTGCTGATGATAACGCTAGTGGTGTAGCTGTAGTGCTAGAAGTTGCGCGGTTGCTTGGTTCTCGCCCCACACCACGGACATTACAATTAGCTTTTTTTGACCAAGAGGAAGCAGGACTTTTGGGTAGTCAGGCTTTTGTGAGCCAGACAGCACGCTTGCAAAATTTAGACGGAGCGATCGTTATGGATATGGTTGGTTATGCTTGTTACACTGTTGGGTGTCAGAAATACCCTGCCGGATTGCCTGTTACACCACCTAGCGACAAGGGCGACTTTTTGGCAGTAGTTGGTGATACAGAACATTTGCCTTTGCTGAATGCTTTTCAAAGCTCACAGATGCTCCCTTCAACCGCCCTGAATAAACAAGAATCAAATCTGCCAGCAGTTTTGACAATACCAATTCCTTTTAAAGGTTTATTGACACCAGACACTTTACGTAGCGATCATGCACCATTTTGGTATCAGGGTGTAGGTGCTGTGCTAGTGACAGATACAGCCAATTTACGGACTCCGCACTATCATCAACCTAGCGATGTTCCAGCGACTATCGAGCGATCGTTTTTTACAGGAGCAGCGCAGATTGTGGTCAATGCTACTAGTAACTTGTTAAATAAGAATGAGGTTTTGCAAACTCAACCACCAAGCCGAGGGAATAATTCCTAATTAAATAGGACTTACGCAACAGTACAGGCATTAGGAGCAATAAGCTACTTTGGTCTAAAATCAGGGTTTTGACTATTGTTTGCGTAAGTTCGATTAAAGAACAAATCACTAATTAGGCGTAGCGGTAGTAGTATTTGGTTCAGGTAAAGTCAACGTCCAGTTCTGTTTATCATTGATTTGGAAGTACAAACCTTGGAAAATGAGCCGCAAAGCCGTTCGAGTTCTAACAAACTTCTGCACCAAATAAGTTCCTGGTTCAGCAAAGATCCCATTAAAGCTTTTTTTATAACCAAATTGTTTTGAACAGTAACTGCCGGCACCTTGGACTGTTACTACAAAAAATGGAGATTCTTTGTATTCATTAGGAATCATAAATATTCCGTATACATGGTGACGACCACGCCACGGCTGAACAATAACCTTAGTAGCATTTACTTTAAATTTTTGAGTTTTTGATACCAAAAAATCTTCGAAATTACAATCAGAATCATTCACAGGCCACCACAGTGTAATAATACTCAGGGAGAGTAGCAAAATTAAAATATAGCGGAGTCTGCGACGCATAAAACCAAGAAAAATTGTTGATGCGGCTAGTAGAATTTAATGAGTAATGATAGTGCAGCTACAGCAGTAATACTATCGACCTGCAACACCTCTGCAACACCTTCTAAAAGGCAAAAATAAAACATTAAGCGGTCGTTTAAAATTTGCTGTCAAAAAATTGCATTCACTCAATTTTGAACTTTAGCTTCTAGATAACCACATACATAAATGTAGTTGCCCTAGATAAATGGTTTTTGATTGTTGCTAACAAAATTTTGACATAGCTGAAACTGAGAGAATGCTGAAACTTTTGTAACTAAGAGGGTTTTGTATTTAATAACCCAAAATCTAAAATTCGATGAGGATATCAGCCGCCAAAAAGTGTAAATTGGAGATGCGTAGTTTACCGCCGCAGGCATCGCTTCGCCTGTTCTATAGTTTAGTTACAGTATTAAACCTAGCGGAGAAACAATCAGACTTTTGTGGCTGTTAACACTGATTCATGCTCAAATTTTTAGCTGTGATGAATTCTACAATTCGTTACTTTTGATGAGCTTTGATTGCTTTGAGCAGATTGGGGCGATTTCTATCGAGTTCAGAGAAAAATCTGCTTTGATTTCTGGGCGATTAAAGGGGTAGTCAAATACACAAATATTCGTTATATTCCCTAAGTAACAGTTGGTATAAATATTTATGGGAAGAAGTTGGAGAAGTCTGAAGACAGTTGCAGGTTTATTTAGTGCAATTGTACTTACACAGTTTGGGGTAAATACTTCGGCTATTGCGGCTGATACTGTTGTTGTGCGTTTGGGTGTATTTACAGAATCCATCTCCCTTGCTGAGTTGCAAAACGCCGCCAAAACAGGGGAATTGCCTGGGAGCTTGCAGTCTTACACTAAAGGATTATCTGAACAACAACGCCGCTTCCTATTAGGGGCACTAGGTATGAATATACCGATGAACGTTGTCACCATTAATAAGTTGCTTAATACTCAGATTGGCACAACTATTCTCAATGACTTCGCTACAGCCTTAGCCCGAAAGGATAATGCTGGGGTACAAGCACTGAGAGGAGGATTGGTATTAGGCTCTACTGCGCCAGGGGGTCTGTCTATATTGAGTTTCATCGCTGCTTATCCGAGTAAACGCTTAGAAATTGATTTACCAAGAGCTTTTATAGTTGCAGGGAGTTTGAATACAGCTTTTTGGCGCACGCAGCAATTTATGCTAGCCATTGCTCCCCGACTCGACTCGACAACACCGCAGATTGCTTTCCCTTTTGATCCCAGCCAACCAGGAACGGCTCAAGTAAAAATACTCAACTTAAGCCTGAATGACCAAAAGCGCCAACGCAAAATTCCAGTTGATATTTACTGGTCAAATGATGCAACTGCCAATAAACCCTTAATTGTCTTCTCTCACGGCTTAGGATCAGTCCGCACGGACTTGCGTTACCTAGCAGAACATTTAGCATCCCACGGTTATCTAGTAGCTGCTTTAGAACATCCTGGTAGTAATGAGGATAATATTAATTCTGCATTACAAGGCAAAACCAGACCTGTGAAGCCTCAAGAGTTTTTAAATCGCCCTCAAGATGTTAGTTTTGTTCTCGATGAATTAGAAAAGCTCAACCAAACGACTAATCATCCCCTACAAGGGAAACTTGCGACCATGAACGCGATGGTTGTTGGTTATTCTTTTGGTGGTGGTACAGCTTTAGCACTTGCGGGAGGGGAGTTACAACTAGAACGGCTCAAACAACGCTGCAAAAAGAACTTGGCTATCTTAAGTCTAGGAGAAGCTATGCAGTGCATCGCCCAAGAACTGCCAGAAAATACCTATCAATTACGGGATACGAGAATAAAACAAGCGATCGCTCTCAATCCTACAACTTCTCTGATTTATGGCGAAACTGGGTTAACTAAAGTGCAAATTCCGACTCTAGTGTTAGCAGGTTCCGCAGATAAAACCACCCCAGCTTTAACTGAACAGATTGTGGGATTTGACAAAATTCCATCCCCCAAATGGCTAGTTGGTATAGTTGGGGGTACTCATCTGAGTGTAAAAGACCCCAGTAAGACTATGGATCAGATCGGACAACCAAATACACCCATTAGTGGCGGTGAAGTTGTAGGCGAACAAGCAGCAGATATTCGCAAGTACCTTAAAGCTATAACTTTAGCGTTTGCTGCACAGATGACACCAGAAGCTAAAAACTACGCTGTGTTTCTGACACCAGATTATGCTCAGTTTGCTTCGACTAAAGCATTTCCATTTCGCCTAATTACGCAAATCCCTTCTGATGCTATGGCAGTGGTGAAAGAATTTGCTGATAAATAAGGAGCTGGCAATTAAACCAATAAACATCTCCAGAAATTAATTATGCGTTACCTGAAACCCTTGTAGAGACGTTGCAATGCAACGTCTCTACATTCATTTTCACCAGATGTCTAATATTTAATTCTCTAAGACAAGGCTAGTTACTACAACCTTGGCTCCCAAAGTTGGAGTAACTAGCCTTGTCTTACTCTTTAATCTGTCGCAGTTAATTATACAAATTCTCTGTAGATTTGTACTGAAAAATTTTTCAATGCTCTCTTCCTTTGCGTCCTTCTCTGGGAGATGCAGCGCGTTGGCACAAGCCTCTCATAGAAATGATGGTTCATTTAAATTAAGCGCATCTTCATGAAGAATAGCGGGATTTACGCATTGACAGGAAAGACGAAGTATAGAAGATCAATACGCTTCAGGTATTGTCAAAAAGCATAAACTGTGTGGGGCGATTCATGTAGATACAAAGCAGCTGCTTTATGAGTTCTCCAATCGAGTACCCAAAGGATATTGCCACTACAGTACAGGTGTATTTACCATCATAAAATGATTAATAAAAATCTGAAATGGCATATTTCAGTTGATACAGAACATGATTATTGTGTACAGTGCGTAAGTACTAAAGAGGTATAAATACAGCAGCGGTTATGATGCCTTCTCCTAGCGAAGACACCAAGTAGGAACGGCAAAAACAAATATTTAGACAAAAAACTGTGTGTATAAAAGCACTAACCTGATATTAGGCTGTTAAGTAAAAACTAAACTTTTACAGTAAAAATAACTATTTGGATATAAACTTTATAATATCTTTGTTGAAAATCATGGAAGCTTAAGAGTGTAAAAAAATAAGAGCATCTACTGGATAATACATGATGTATGTCTTTTAGCTCAAACACCAAGAAGCAATAGGCATAAATTGCTTTGTGTGAAAATATCTTTGTATATTGATTGGTGTAAATTTTTCTGATTCACAAAAATGTTAAGGCATTTTTATTTGCTACAAACTATAAATAAACCAAAAATAAAAAAGTCAAGGCTTGTTTTGTTTACTTAGATAATAGTTAGTTTTAGGCACATAATTTGGATTCAGATTTCAAAAATTCTTCTATTTCACCTAAGCTGATGCAACTATATACAATTCTTGAAATCGAACAACTCCAGGAATACGAAGACCGTCCTTACTTACTTGAAACTATAGAGTGGGTGAAAAGTTTTTTAGCAAGACCTCATCCTAACTTAGGAAGACCCGGCGCAGTTTGCCCTTTTGTACCTTACTCTCTAAAGTCAAACAGTATTCGTCTAGCAGTTATTCGTACCAAATATTTGTATCCAGAACAACTAGAAGAGATTGTTGGACGCTATAAAGATATTTTTTTGAAAATGGAAGTTAAAGAGCAGGAGTTAGAAATAAACAAAGCTTTTTTACTTATTTTTCCTGATGTTCATATAGAGGACGCTTGTAAATTAATAGATAGTGTCCAACAAAAACTTAAACCTTTGTTTGTTGAGTCAGGGCTGATGATAGGAGAATTTCATAAACGTAATGAAACTCCTGGTATGCACAATCCAGATTTTCGTCCACTTCGTAGCCCTATCCCCTTATTGGCTATACGGTTTATGGTTGAAGCTGATCTCCCCTTTCTTCTGAGTCCGGCTGATCCACGCTTACGTATTAGATATTTGGAAGCTTATTTAAAGTGTTTTGATAACAAATTTACGGATGAAACAAAGTTTAGAAATGCTCATCAAGCATTGGCTTTAGCCAAAGAGCAACTTAAACAAGAAAATTTGGTGCATTAGTCAAAATTCAGAATTATGAATACTCTACCCATGAAGGAATAGAGATTTATAAATGGAAAGTGTGTTGCACTGTTGCTAACACACCCTACTAAGTAAATTAGAGCAGATTTCAAGTTTGTAAGGTACAAGAATACCCCACTCGCGCGATCGCTTTATTCTCCCCAAGGCATCGGGGAGTTTTGGGGAGGAGTGTACTTCATTTACTAGCAAAGTTCTGTATGCTTTGGAATACCCTTAACTTAATTACCTTCCCCGATCTCTATAAAATTAAAAGACGATTTTTCTTTCTTAACTTCCAGTTGTGCAGAAGTTTCTCCAGACTGTTGTTTAACTTCCAGATCCCATATAGAAACTTGGAATTTATTGAGGTCTGTATCCTTAACAACAATTTGATTATCTGCTCCCCAACCATTGAGAGTGGTAACTACAACTGGAGTAGTCACAAAAGGTTGTGAAAACGTAATTACATACAATCCTGGTTCAGATAATTTAACTTCAAATCCTTCACCGACCTGTTTTATTCCATCATCACTAACTGTTCCGTAAATAATTTTTTGTGTCATATTTTTCTTGATTTTCTCATCTGGGAATTTCTCTGTATAGTCTACCTGCCAAAGTGTATCAATGCGTTTAGGGCACACTAACCCATTCTGTTTTGCTTGTGAATAGGTGAGGATTTGCAGCAATTGGTACATGGAGCGATCGCAGTTCAGCTTGAATTTAGCAAACAAAAATATTCCCGAACCTATACCCCACAAAAAAGAATTAATTATCTCAAAGCCTTATCTAATAAATACTTGGGTTATTGAGTACATGATTAAGACATATTAATAGATGCGCTATTTCAGATGAGATATTCATATATGCAGTATTTATTTAAAGTTAACTGAAAAGTCCATAATAAACTGCTCGCTTGGCACTGCCTACCTGACTCTGGCTATTTTTAATTCTTCTATTTACGTGTTCTGATAATGCAGTTGAGAGACGGGGACAAAAATCATATTATGAACAAAACATTTGCAACCATTGATGGAAATGAAGCTGTCGCCCGTGTTGCTTACAAACTAAATGAAGTGATTGCCATTTATCCCATTACCCCCTCTTCAGCAATGGGTGAATGGGCAGATGCTTGGTCAGCAGAAGGTCGTCCCAACCTCTGGGGTACTATTCCCAGTGTCGTGCAGATGCAAAGCGAAGGGGGAGCGGCTGGTGCTGTGCATGGGGCATTGCAAACAGGTTCCCTGAGTACTACCTTCACGGCATCTCAGGGATTATTGTTGATGATCCCTAACTTCTACAAAATTGCTGGTGAGTTGACTAGTGCTGTGGTTCATGTTGCCGCGCGTTCCTTGGCTACCCACGCTTTATCCATTTTTGGCGACCATAGCGATGTCATGGCAGCTCGTGCTACTGGTTTTGCCCTACTGTGTTCCGCTTCGGTGCAGGAGAGTCAAGATTTTGCTCTCATCGCCCATGCTGCGACTTTAGAGACGCGAGTCTCGTTTATGCACTTCTTTGACGGATTCCGTACTTCCCATGAAGTGCAGAAAGTTAAACTGCTTGCAGATAATGATTTGCGATCGCTCATCCACGATCATCTCATACTCGCCCACCGCAGCCGTGCCCTCACCCCAGATCGTCCAGTCTTACGAGGTACAGCCCAAAACCCCGATGTCTTCTTCCAAGGACGGGAAGGCGCTAACCCTTACTACAACGCCTGTCCAGAAATTGTCCAGCGAATCATGGATGAATTTGGAGAATGCACGGGAAGGCATTATAAAATCTATGAATATTACGGTGCTAAAGATGCCGATCGCGTTATCGTTCTCATGGGTTCAGGCTGTGAAACCGTCCATGAAACAGTCGATTATCTTAACGCCCGTGGTGAAAAACTTGGTGTATTGAAAGTGCGACTTTATCGCCCCTTTGATGTCCAAAGGTTTGTTGCAGCCTTACCAACTAGTGTAAAGGCGATCGCAGTTCTCGACCGCACCAAAGAAGCAGGTAGCGCCGGAGAACCTTTGTATTTGGATGTTGTGGCTGCTATCCATGAGGCGTGGGGAGATAAGAGAGCAGGGGGAGCAGGGCGAGAAAATACTTTCTCATACCCTAAAATCATTGGTGGTCGTTACGGTCTTTCTTCAAAAGAATTTACGCCGGCGATGGTGAAGGGCATTTTTGATAACCTTGCCGAAGTTAAACCGAAGAACCACTTTACTATTGGGATTAATGACGATGTTAGTCATACTTCCTTGAGCTTTGACCCTAACTTTTCTACAGAATCGGATAACGTTGTCAGGGCAATGTTTTATGGGTTGGGTTCAGATGGGACTGTTGGAGCTAACAAAAACTCCATTAAGATTATTGGTGAAGAAACCGATAATTACGCCCAAGGCTACTTTGTCTTTGACTCCAAGAAATCTGGCTCAATGACAGTTTCGCATCTACGTTTTGGCAAAGAGCCAATTCGCTCCACCTACTTGATTGACCAAGCCAACTTTATTGGTTGTCATCATTGGGGATTTCTAGAACGCATAGATATTTTGAAAGCTGCTATTCCTGGGGCGACTTTACTGCTTAACAGTCCATACAATGCAGATAACGTCTGGGAAAATTTGCCACTGAAGGTACAGCAGCAAATTATCGATAAGCATTTGAAGTTATACGTAATCAATGCTAGCCAGGTTGCCCGTGAAAGTGGCATGGGTGGCAGAATTAACACCATTATGCAGGTCTGTTTCTTTGCCTTAGCTGGAGTCTTGCCGCAAGAAGAAGCGATCGCTAAAATCAAACAAGCGATTGAGAAGACTTATGGCAAAAAGGGCGTAGAAGTTGTCCGCATGAACTTGCAAGCTGTAGACAACACCTTAGACAACTTGCATAAAGTAGATGTCCCACAAACAATCAACAATTTAAAAGCCGAAGTCCAAAATCCAAGATTGCTAGACTCTGCTCCCGAATTTGTGCGGGAAGTTCTGGGCAAAATCATGATTTGGGAAGGTGATGATTTACCTGTTAGCAGACTACCTGTTGATGGCACATTCCCTGTAGGTACTGCCAAGTGGGAAAAACGTAACGTTGCCGAAGAGATACCTGTGTGGGAGCCGGATGTCTGCGTTCAATGTGGGAAGTGCGTCATGGTTTGTCCCCACAGTGCCATCCGCGCCAAAGCTTATCAAGCTGATGAGTTAGTCAATGCACCAGGAACCTTTAAATCAACTGGTGCAAAAGATAAAGACTTTGCCAATCAAAAATTTACCATTCAGGTAGCCCCAGAAGATTGCACCGGATGTACGATTTGTGTAAATATTTGCCCTGCTAAAGATAAATCTGAGCCATTGCGGAAAGCGATTAACATGGCGCAGCAGTTGCCTTTACAAGAGCAAGAGCGAAAAAACTGGGATTTCTTTTTGAGTTTACCTAATCCTGACAGGCGATCGCTAAAATTAAACCAGATTCGCCAACAACAACTGCAAGAACCTTTATTTGAATTCTCTGGTGCTTGTGCAGGGTGTGGTGAAACACCTTATTTGAAATTATTAACACAATTGTTTGGCGATCGCGCCGTCATCGCCAATGCAACAGGTTGTTCTTCAATCTATGGTGGGAATCTCCCCACAACTCCTTGGACAACCAACGCCCAAGGACGCGGCCCTGCGTGGTCAAATAATTTATTTGAAGATAACGCCGAATTCGGTTTCGGCTTCCGTCTCTCCCTCGACAAACAAGCTGAGTTTGCAGCAGAATTGTTGCAACAGTTGGGAAGTGAAATAGATGAAAACCTTGTCTATTCCATCCTCAAAGCTGAACAAAAATCTGAGGCTGACATTTGGGAACAGCGCGAAAGAATAGAACTTTTGCAGCAGAAGTTAGATGAAATCGTAACTTTCGACCCCAATCGTTCGACTGAGCGTAGCCGAAGTCTAAAATCCAAAATCCAAAATCTCAAATCCCTTGCTAATTACTTGGTGAGAAAAAGCGTCTGGATTGTTGGCGGTGATGGTTGGGCTTATGACATTGACTTTGGCGGCATCGATCATGTAATTGCCAGTGGTCGAAATGTGAACATCCTAGTAATGGATACAGAAGTGTATTCTAATACAGGCGGTCAATCTTCTAAAGCTACGCCACGAGCCGCAGTTGCTAAATATGCCTCCAGTGGAAAGCCTGCACCGAAAAAAGACTTAGGGATGATTGCCATGACCTACGGAAATGTCTACGTAGCGAGTGTAGCCCTTGGTGCTAGAGATGAACATACCCTCAAAGCATTTCTGGAAGCAGAAGCCTATGATGGCCCATCAATAATTATTGCTTACAGTCATTGCATCGCCCACGGTATTAACATGACTACCGGGATGAATCACCAAAAAACTCTGGTAGAATCAGGTCGTTGGTTGCTGTATCGGCATAATCCAGAGTTGCTTAAACAGGGTAAAAATCCTTTGCAATTAGATATGCGATCGCCTACGCAATCTGTAGAACATTCGATGTATCAAGAAAATCGCTTCAAGATGCTCACTAAGAGCAAACCCGACGTTGCCAAGCATTTGTTAGAACAGGCGCAAGCTGAGGTAGATGCCCGTTGGCAGATGTATCAATATTTAGCAAAGCGTGATATTCCCACAGCATAAGAGGCAAGGGAGCAGGGGGGCAGGGGAGAATTATT
>NZ_JADEXU010000197.1 GCF_015206895.1 Nostoc sp. LEGE 12450
TGTAATCAATGGCGTTCAAGCTAGAGGGGAAAAAAGCAATTACAGTACACGACGTGTAAAATTTAATTCTAAAAACTCTGGTTAAAATTCTGTTACATAGCGGAAAATTTTAGCACCCACTTACTTATAATCTGTGTCCTAATCTAATTGGCTACAGCTATACCAGTGCAACTTTGCCTGCAAGTGTTGTCATCTCGCACTGTCGTTCGATTACTGCGCTACCAACCCACCACCACAAAGACTGCATCATTAGATCGCTCTGTAGACTTGATATGTAATTAACACGCATGACTTTCCCTACTCTCTTGATCTATGAAACTAGACCAGCCACGATGCTTGTTCTGATGAAGATTGAATTACCTTAATTTAGACGAAATCTTCCATAATCAGAGAGTGATTTAAGCCGCCAGCAGCAACGCTACCCTGAAAAACAGCAGCGACGATCACTTGCATGGGTGAAGTGATGTCACCTGCCGCATAAACACCTTTGACGCTAGTTTCGTTAAAAACATTGGTCGTCTTGATTAAATTGAATTCATTCAACTCACAGCCTAACTTTTCAGTTAGGTTTGAACGGAGTGTTTGCTTTAGTCGGATCAGTATTCCTCGACGCGCAATTTTCTCATTTGTCTCAAAAATAATGTTTTCCAATTGTCCGTTATCGCCTTCGAGTCGGATGATTTTCTCTTCGCGGACAAGGATTTTGTGGTTTTCCAACAGTGTCCTTTGATCAGCGGTTAGATCGGCTTTGCCGTTGGTGCAGAGGACTAAATCAGCACTCCAATTTTTCAGCAATGCCGCCATTTCGATGCCCGTTTCGCCATTTCCAACAATGGCAAGCGGCTCGTCCCGCACTTCCCAAGCATGGCAATAGGGACAATGAAACACGCTTTTGCCCCAGAAATCACCAAAGTTTTCGATGTCTGGAAATTCATCTATTACCCCGAAAGCCAGCAAAATTTTGCGCGTTTTTTTTATCGTGCCATCCTCAAACACAACTTCAAATTGATTGCCGGATGGGTTGATTTCCTTGACCCCGATCGCTTGAAATTCAACGCTTTTATAAGGTTTGAGTTGGTCGCGCCCGATGCTCAAAAGTTCATGCGGACTGATGCCATCGCGGGTGAAAAAGCTGTGCGACTCGTGTGCGGGAGCGTTACGCGGATTCCCTTTGTCGCAGACTAACACTCGACGGCGACTTCTGCCTAAAAGCAGTGCCGCACTGAGTCCAGCGGAACCGCCACCGACAATAACGCACTCGTAAACCTCTTTGTTTTGGTTCATCGTCTTTTTCTGTTCTCCAACTTTGGACATAATCATCAACTCCTAAGTTCTCTTTGTCTTAGTTCACTTGAGTGTAGTCAGTTTCAACACTCAACTTCTTGCAGATTCCTATGGAGTTTCTGATGGAATTAGCGAACCTATTTCAGTGTTACTTTAGTGAGTCGCTTGAAGTGCTGTATCAAACATTTCGCACTGCCGATCGACTACTGCGCTACATACCCACCATCTACCATCAACGTTTCACCTGTTATGAACGATGCTAGGTCAGATGATAAAAACAGAACTGCATTTGCAACTTCAAGCGGTGTTCCAATCCGTCCGATCGGGTGAAGTCCTGTTATGTAAGCTTTGGCTTCATCTGTAACTGCTTCAAACATATCTGTTTGGATTGCCCCTGGTGCAACGACATTGATGCGAATACCCGCTTTGGCATATTGGAGCGCAGCAGCTTCAAACATATCTGTTTGGATTGACCCTGGTGCAACGGCATTGATGCGAATACCCGCTTTGGCATATTGGAGCGCAGCAGCTTTTGTTAAGCCTACTACCGCATGTTTACTCGCGGTGTAGAGGAGTATGTTAGGAAGTGCAACGACTCCAACCGCAGATGCCATATTGACGATCGAACCACTTCCCTGTTTCAACATCTGAGCAATTTCATATTTCATCGACAACCAAACACCTTTGACATTGACATTCATAGTACGGTCATATTCAGCTTCTGTTTGCTCAATCAATGAGGGATTTTCGCCGCCCATTCCTGCATTATTAAAGGCAATATCTAACCGACCAAAAACGCCAACCGCTTTATCAACCATTGCTTTAACATCGGCTTCTCTCGTGACATCTGCTTGCACAAAAATCGCCTCTCCATCGGCTTTCTGAATCAATCGAACAGTTTCTTCACCTTCATCCATTCGACGACCCACCACCACTACCTTTGCTTGTTGTTGGGCATAAGCGATCGCGGTTGCACGACCAATTCCCGAAGTTCCGCCAGTGACTAACGCTACTTTATCTTGCAGTATCATCCTGTTTCTCCTGTTCCAATCAATATTGACCTTCAGCACACAATCAAAATACGATCCGTTTAGCAATTACCAACCTCGTAAGGCTGGTTTAATCTTCTGTAAATTTCAGCACGATCTTGCCCCGTGTTCCTCCCTGCTCTAGACGCTGATGTGCCAGAACAACCTGATCCCAAGAAAATACTGAATCAATCACTGGGCGAAGCTGATGACGCTCGATGAGTTTTGTCAAAGCCTCTAATTTTGCTCGGTACTGAGGTGAAAAAACAAAATGAATCGTCAGATTCTTGCCCCATGCTTCAAGAAGCGATTGCGGTATTGCAACGTCTACAATGCTTGCAAGCCTACCAAAGGGACGAATGATTTCTAGACTACGCTGAATTGTTTCTCCGCCGATCGTATCTAGAACTAAATCCACACCCCTTCCATTTGTTTCTTGACGAATGACTTCTACGTAATCTTCATTTTTGTAATCAATCACCCGATCTGCGCCCAGTTCTGTCACGAAATCTCGGTTTCTAGAACTACACGTTGCAAAAACGTATGCCCCGATCGCTTTGGCGAGTTGAACTGCGATCGAACCCACTCCACCCGCACCCGCATGGATGAGAACTGTTTCACCAACTTGTAGATTGCCCCTAGTCACTAGACAATCCCAAGCCGTTCCACCTGCAAGCGGAAAAGAAGCTGCTTCAATGTGCGATAGATTTGCAGGCTTCAATGCAACAATCGCTGCATCAGCCACATGATACTGAGCGTAGCTACCGAATTCTCCAAAAATTTGCGGCGAGTAGTACACGTTGTCTCCCACCTTGAAATCAGTCACAGCTTCGCCAATTGCCTCAATCACCCCTGAAACATCGACTCCAAGGATGGCGGGTAATTGAACCAGTTCCTTGTAATCACCACGACGAGTTTGGTAATCGACCGGGTTAATCGAGGTTGCACAAACTCTGACTAACACCTGATTCGCCTTTAGTGTTGGTGTGGGAACAGTTTGAATCTCGAACTTCTCAGCATCACCAAACGCAGTTAATACGGCTGCTTTCATAGATTCCATCTGTGGTAATTATCCTTGTTGTAGAGTAAACAGTGCCGTTGTACAACCCGGACTTCACACACCAGCACTCAACTGTTTAGAACATCGTGTTATCGTTAGCCGACGCTTCCGGGATGATCTGAAGCACGTCCCAATGCTCGACTATCTTGCTTTTATCATCCAGGCGGAAGATGTCGATGCCTGCCCAGTCGTTGTCGTCCGGCCATTGTTGGTAGCAATGCAAGACTACATAATCGCCTTCAGCGAAGACGCGCTTAAACTGGACGCGCTTGCCCGGATATTCTTTCGCTATCCTCTCGAAATATTCGATGAAAGCCTGCTTCCCGTCGGACACCGCTTTCTTTGTGCTGGATGATACACGTCACCGACATATTTCTCGATGGCTTCTACGGGCTGACACTGAACGATCCTGGTTGCAAAATGGCGGGTTTGGGTATTGATATTTGCTGGCTCCTACACTTAGTCGCGCTCGATTAGTGTGTTTGAAGGTAAGTTGGGATCGATCGCCTTACGCGCACTGTCAACGCCCACGACGGGAAGTGTACCCGGATCGAGCAAGCCGACTTGAACCAATACACTTGCCTGATCCCAGTAAATGTGTTCGTGGGCTAGTTTGCCGTCACGGAACTGGACGATCGCTACTACTGGCACTTCCACACGTTTTCCGGTGGGAGCAACGCCGGGTAATATCCATTCCATCCAAACAGTATGAGTGAACTTAGCCACCATTTCATCCACGAGTTGATCTGTCCCGATCGTGCGCGAGGTTGGGGTCAACTCCATGTCCGGCGGCATCTGTGGAATGAGGTATTTGGAATAAAACTCGCGCAGTGCTGGTTTCCCGACTCCCCCAGTCATTACCGGGATGTGGTTAACGTAAGCATCTTCAACCATCGTAGCGAGGGCATCTTCAGTACTGTGAGTGCCAAACTCATACTGTAAATGCTCTTCCCAAAGTGCTTGCAAAGACTCCTGGGCTGGTGTCAAATTGGTAGTTGCTTGTAAATTTGCTTGTCCGTCTACAGTTTGCTCTTTGACCATGATTAAATATTCCTGGTTCTATCTATCTAAAGTGTCTTGAGTTCCAATGCTTGACTGCTTTCAGATTCTTAAAATGATTTGTCAGATTCTTGTGATGTTAGTGAACTTGTTTCAATGGACGTATAAGCATTCAGCGCCTGTTTCACGAATCAGTTTGGCAGTTTTTTCACCTTCTGCATCGCGTCTGCCTGAGAATACTACCTTTGCTCCAGCAGCACCAAATACGATAACTTCGTTAAGCTTTCCTTCTCTACGAGAGGCTGCGCCAACGGAACGCTGCGCGAACGCTAACGCTGTTGCTCTGCCAATACCCGTTGTGCTACCAGTCACTAACGCCACTTTATCTTGCAGTATCATTCTGTTTCTCCTGTTTTAATTTCATCGGTTTGTCTCAGCAACTCAGTGACTTCTTGCGCGATCGCAATCAGGGCATGATTAACTGAGGAGTCGCGAAGAGAACCAGTCTGAGGTGTACCTTCATGCTCAGAATTATTCTTGCCTTGTACTAATAAATGCGGCATAGAATTATCCTCAATGAAATACTGATTTGTAATTGACTAAATCAATACGAAAGAATTCAGTTGTTGGCATGGTAATTTTTGGCATGGTTCAAAAAGCGACAGTTTTGTTCAGCGAAACAGGCAAAATCTAGCTATCAAAATTTGATAGCTTATAGCACTTACAGACAAATCAGATATGAATTGAGAGCAAAGATCGGGGAACTTAATGACAGGCAGCAATCATGGCAGCCATCAACTCCGTCGTGTTCCAGCGCTCGGTATACCGAATTCCATTGATAAACAGGGCTGGGGTAGTCGTCACTCCACTCTCTATTCCGCCTTCGATATCTTCATTGATGCGATCGACATGCACTTGTTTAGACAACTCTTTGAGAAATTGAGGAATGTCAAGCCCTAAATCATTGGCGTACTCGACAAGATAACCGTTCTCCAACCTTTGTTGATGGTCAAATAAAGTATCGCTCATTAACCAAAACTTTCCTTGGGCCTCGGCGGCAACGGCTACTTGGGCTGCCCGTTGTGCCTGGGGATGAATCTGGATCTGTGGAAAATGGCGGAAGATAAAACATAAATAATCCTCTCCAAAAGAAACCGTAAGCTCTTGCCGAATGATTTTAATCAGCTTGTAAACGGCTGCACTTCTAGGACATTGATAATCCCCATACATCACTAATACCACGGCGGCACTTAGCACACCTTGACTGTGATCTTGGGTTGAAGCTGGCACAACTAAAGAACTGGAACTATGGTCGTCGATCATCTTTCTACATCTGTATCAAGCATGGAACCTTGTGATTCACTTGCTCAATCCACATAAATTCAATATAAGCAATTGGCTTTTAGTTGTCGTCTACAGTGAGTTAACATTTTTAGGCTGTAATTTGATGGAGCAGCCGCTCCTTCTTAAGATAGAAGGTAGGCTCTAACTTAAGTTAGACTCTCAACTCGATCGAAAGTACACCCTACAAACTGACAATGCCGCGCTTAACGGCAACAATCACCGCTTGAGTGCGATCGCTGACATCTAACTTATTCAAAATCCGATTGACATGAGATTTAACCGTGCCTTCACCAATACTCAAAGCCGCCGCAATATCCGCATTACTCATCCCCTGTGCCAGCGAGCGGAGTACTGCTAGTTCTCTTTCACTCAGTTCTGGATTGCTGAGGCGCTGTGCCAACTTTGCTCCCACATCGGGCGGAATATACTGCCGGCCCCGATGAACGGTACGAATCGCATTCAGAAGCTCGTCCGGTTCAGTTTCTTTCAACAGGTATCCTTTTGCGCCTGCCTGCAATCCCCGATAAATATCTTCATCACTATCATACGTGGTCAGTACAATAATCCGAGCAGATTTAACGGTCGCACAAATTGCACCAATGGCGGCAACTCCTTCCACTTCAGGCATTCGCAGATCCATTAGCGTTACATCTGGTTGGTGTTCCCGAAATAAGGCGATCGCCTGTTCCCCATTTTCGGCTTGTGCAATCACCTGCATATCTGGGTCACGGTTAATAATCGTGGCTAATCCTTGCCGAAAAATGGCGTGATCGTCCGCAATCAGAACCCGAATGGTCGTAGCTTGGCTCATTGTAATGCTCACTCAAGGGTTGACGGTGACAATAATTTCTGTTCCTTGTCCAGGTTGACTCCTAATCGTGAGTTGTGCGCCGATGCGCTCTGCCCGTTCGCTCATGCCGAGTAAGCCAAAACCCTCAGAGGCTGAAATACTTCCAACTCCAAAGCCCTGTCCATTGTCTCTCACGCGCAAGCAAAACTGGTCGCGATCGTAGACTAGCTCCACTCGAATTTCGTCAGCATTGGCGTATCTAATCGAATTAGTTAATGCTTCCTGCCCAATTCGTAGTAAGTTATTCTCGACTTCAGTGGGTAGAGAATACACTGCACCCTCAATCTCATAATATAGAGTGACATCCATTGCGGCAGTTCTGATTTGAGCGATGAGACGATGTAGAGCGCTCTGTAGGCTGCCCTCCTCCAAAAGCTGGGGACGGAGTGCCACGACCGATCGCCGCGCTTCAGTCAGTCCAGTTCGCGCCAATTCTTTGATCAGATCCAGGTGTGCCCCAGTTGCTTCTAAATCATCCGTTAGTACCTGTTTTGCCGCTCCGACCTGAGCCAGAATGCCTGTAAACGCCTGAGCGAGTGTGTCGTGAATTTCGCGTGCCATGCGGTTGCGCTCCTCTAAAATTGAGGCTTCTTCTGCTTGCTTCAGCGCCGTAATATCTCGCGCCAGCCAAATCACCTGATCGTGGTCGATTGGGGCAATGCGAGCCGAAAACCAGGCTTCTCGTCCATTTAGAAACGCACTGTACTCGACCGTGAGGGTTTGTTGGGTTCTCAGCACCTGCTGAATATAACCTAGAAATTCATCGGCTTGTTCCCTTCCGAGTTGATGCATGGTTTTACCAATCATCTCCTCAAAGGGTTGCCATAGCAGATTTCGTTCCAGTACGATTATTTCAAGGAATCGCCCTTCAGCAGACAGTACAAACAATGGATCGGGAATTGCCTCAATTAGAGTCCGTAGCTTTGACTCTGAGACTTGTAGGGCTTCTTCTGCTTGCTTGCGATCGTTAATGTCAACGTGGGTTCCCAACATCCGCATGGGTTGACCTGATTCGTCCCAGGCAACAATTTTGCCAACAGAAAGAGTCCATTTCCACTGACCATCCTGGGTACGCTGGCGATACTCTGCTCGATAGCTGGAGATTTCTCCAGCAATGTAAGCACGGTAGGTTGCGACAACTGATTCTCTGTCATCAGGATGCAAACGAGCAATCCATTCAGAAATGGTTTCGTGAAATGTTGCTGGATTGTAGCCCAGCATTAAAGCGTATTCCGGGTTAACAATTCTTTCTTCAGTTTTTAAGTCGAGATCGTAGAGTCCTTGATTTGTGGCTGTTAGTGCCAGGCGCAGCCGTTCCTCACTATTTTGTAGAGCGGCTTCTGCTTGTTTGCGATCGCTAATATCTGCAACTACCCCTTCGGTGTAGTCATCGCCTGCATTCAGATAAAGAGAGAAAAGCCCCCAAAACAATGTCCCATCTCGTTTTCGCATCTGGACTTCAAAGCTTCGTACTTCCCGATCCCGCTTCAGCAACTCAATGAGGTGTTGGTGATCGCTAGGATCTGCATAATAGCCTATGACGTGTTCAAGCCCAATGATCTCCTCTGGTGAATCAAAGCCAAACAGATTGGCATGGCGTTGATTGGCATCGAGAAGTAATCCATCCGAGAGGCGGACTCGGAAGATGCCGACCTGCGAGTTTTCAAAGATAGTTCGGAACTTGGCTTCACTGCGTTGTAATGCCTCTTCTGCTTGTTTACGCTGGGTGGTGTCATTGCCAACCGATAAGATTTCAACTAACTCTCCCTGGTCATTGAAGATGGCTTGATTCGACCAGGCCATCCAAACTCGGCGACCGTCTCGACACAGGTTTTCACCCTCGACTTGCGGGTAAGATTGAGGATTGCGAAGTAAATCGTGGATAAAGGGTCTGAGATCGCGTCCATAGGTATTGGTTTCTGGAACGATCGTTTCAAATAGGGTTCGCCCTAAAATCTGATGGCCTTCATAGCCCAAGAATTTCATCCCATAATCATTGATGTATCGAATCCGTCCTTGCGTATCATAACGAAGGATGACTGAGTTCGCGGTTTGTATTAAGTTGCGATAATTTGCTTCACTTTGTCGTAACGCAGCAGTTCGTTCTGCAACCTGCTGCTCTAAAGTGCAGTTGTAGTCGGCTAGGAGTTTCTCGGCTTGTTTGCGCTCTGTAATGTCCTGAAAGGTAGCGATCGCATAAGTGATATTACCCTGTTGATCAAAAACTGGTGTTCCCCGTGCCTCAATTAGAATTGTGACATGATCTCGACGAATTTCTATATCTTCAGTCCTAATGCGTTCGCCCCTTAATGCCCGCACAGCAGGCAAGCTCTCCGCTGGATAGATTTGATCCGTTCCCGCTACATAAAGCTGATAAGCCTCTGATATCTGCTCCGATGCTATGGAAGTATCAGTTTCTTTGCCCAGGAGTTGATTGCCGCATTGGTTGGCATAGTAAGGGCAACCCGTCGCATCCACGATCGCAATTCCCACCGGAATCGCTTCAAGGAACTGGGTGATCTTGCTTTCCTTAGCCCGCAGTTCTGAGCAAAGGTTGGCATTTTCGATGGCGATCGCTGCTTGAGTCGATAATAGCTGTAATATCTGCGATCGCTTTGGTGTAAATACTCCAGCTGCTAACCGATTTTCTAAATACAATACACCGACCAGCTTGGCTTGATTCAGCAGAGGCAAACAGAAAATAGATTGAGGCTGGTTCTGTTGAATGTATGGCTCATTAATAAAAGCACCTTCACGAGTCGCATCATTTAAGGTGACAGGCTTCAGAGTCCGAATCACATATTGAATGATTGATTCTGGCAATTGATCGGCAATTGGAATAGACTGTAACACCTGAGTCGCACAAGCATTCTCATTGGCATTGAGTTCACAAGCCGCTTCAATCGACCATTCTCCTGAGTTTTCTAAAATCAGATATCCGGTTTGTGCGCCAGCATTCTCAATTAAAGTTTGCATCAGTGATCGCAGCAGTTGCTTCAGTTCAATTTCACGAGAAATCGCCTGTGAAGCTTTCATCACTGCTGCTAAATCGAAAGCGGTATGGAAGGGATTAGGGATAGTTTCAGCAGTAATAGGAATTGATGTGGAAGCGGCTCTAGACGACTGAGAAAAGAACTGTGGATAGCGTTTTTCTAAGTCTTTAACTTTAGCGGTTGCGCCCCAGCGATCGTAGCAATAGTGCGCCTCTTTCATGTAGGTTTGAGCAAATTTTGACCGACCTCGCACCAGATAATGTTTAGCCGCTAATTCATAAGCTAATGCTTCTTCCTGGATATACTCATTTTCAGCAGCACCTGCGATCGCCCGTTCATAAAGTTCCTCGGCCTCAAAGAATTGCCCTAAAACTCGCGCTTTCTCTGCCTCGACCAGATGAAATTTATGGAGATAATTCATCGGGGCGTGTTCTGCCCATTTTTGCATCTTTTCTTGGTTGCTGCTCACACAACTCAGCCAAGCCTCTTTTTCAGCGCTCGAAGCCTCAACAAACAGGCTCAAAAGCACTAGAGAATTGTAGAAATAGAATATAGGTACACCCGTTATTGCTGTTACCTCTTCTAAATAATACTGCCTGGCTAAAACAGCAGTTTGTGCAGCTTGCTGATACTCCCCAAATAGATAACACAATATGACTTTGTTTAAATAAAAGTAGTGAATTCCAGTTCTGTCTTTAACTGCAACAGCGTGCGATAGCGTTTGCTCTTCATTATATACATTACCAATTAAACAGCTTGGGTTCTCAGACCTATCTAACAGATTAAGAACTGTTTGCCACAACACTGCAATCCAATTCGAGGGATTTTCTCGTCTGATTTGTCCGATCGCTTTGCTGTAGGTTGCCATTTTTTGTTCCAATTGGGTGAGTTCCTCACCAACAAAAAACGAGCGATAACATGCATGATATAAAGCATAGCCAGCGAATTCAAAGTCTCCGGTTTCCACTCCGTTTTGATAAGCATCAACCAGAAATGGTATTACTTTCCTAAGATGTACCTTCCAGTGCATGACATGGGCACTCGAAAACATTAATGCTTTAGCATTTCCTTTTTTGGTATTCAATCGTTCTGCCAAGCTTAGAGCAAATTTGCCAAATCTATAACCGAGTTCAATATTTTGAACAACTCCACATAGAAGAGATCCATAGGCAGCATAACTCAGTGGTGACCAAGTAGCATTGCCGTAGTTGATTGATAAATTCACCATTTTACAAGCAATCAGCATCATCAGTGCTGATGACACCGTAAATGCAGCACCCATGATATTCGCCAGGATATACATTGCTGCCAGAGGTTCTGGTGCGGTCATCTTTGGTAAATTAATTAAGTCTTCGATTTCTCGTCCAGTTAATAGTGCAGCCGTTGACTCCAATTCTTTTTGAACATCTAACTGACTTGGAGTTTCTAATAAGTTTACTTCCAGGAGCTTTAACACTTCCAATCCAATTTTAAGTGCTTCTTTCAGGTTGCCCTGTGACAAATATCTTTGAATTCTGCTATCGTAAACCTGCACTCTGTCAACCACTGTCTTAGCGCGATCGAGTACCACTTCTACGAATTGTTCCATCTCATCAAAGCAACCATGAAGATATGCTGCTTCTGCTGCTTCTGAGTACAGCGCTAAGGTGAGGTCATACTCACTCTGCCAACTCTCTGAATTGAGGAGTTTAAGCCCTGTAGTGAAATACTTAAAAGCTGCTTCATAAGCCGTTGCTGCCTTTGCTTTCTGACCTGCCATTAAATTCAATCTGGCAATTTCAGTTCGTTCTGATCGAGCAGTGACTAGCTCAAGTCCTTGATTGAGATGATCGATGATTTCAAACAACCGATCAGATCGTTGCTCTGGTGAAGTTTTTTCGAGCAAATTGCGACCGATTTGGAGATGAACAACCTGTTTCTGCGATTCATCAATCAGAGCATAAGCCGCTTGCTGAACGCGATCGTGCAGAAACTTATACTCTTGAACTAACAAATCTTCGTCCAATTCAGACAGAGGTTGAATTAATCCCGCTTGTATTACTGCTAGTAGATCCTGGAAAATTGCTTTCGGTGATTTTTCGCAAACGATCGCCAACGTTTCTAAATCAAACTCAGACCCAACACAAGCCGCTATGCAGAGAGTTTGCTGTGTTGCTTCCGGTAATTTTTGCAATTGACGCAGCAGTAACTCCACCACATTATCGGTGATATCTTGAGCTTCAATCTCAGTTAAGTTCCACTGCCAACTCAACTGTTGGGCATCAAAGGTTAACAGGTTTTCGCTATGCAGCAGCTTCAAAAATTCAGCAACAAAGAAAGGGTTGCCCTCGGTTTTACGCAACACGACTTGGGCTAAGGAACGAACGGTATCAGGATTGTGATGTAATGTCTCAGCCACCAGTTGAGTCAACGGTTCCAGCGTTAAAGGAGTCAGGGTAATTTCTTGGAGCGATGCCCCCTGCTTTCGCAAGCTCTCCAGCATCAAAATTAATGAATGCGTTGGAGATACTTCATGATCTCGATAGGCTCCGATCAAAAACAGAGATTGAGTTTGCTCGTCAAGCAATATGAGTTCAATTAACTTCAGCGTCGCAGAATCGATCCACTGTAGATCGTCTAAAAAGACGACCAGGGGATGCTCTTTTGCACAAAACGCCCGCACAAACCTTTGAAACGTGAGATTGAAGCGATTCTGTGCTTCTGTTGCTCCAACTTCGGGCACAGGTAGCTGCTTGCCAATAATGAACTCAACTTCGGGAATGACATCTACGATAATTTGTCCGTTGCTTCCCAAAGCAGTGAGTAGACGTGATCGCCACTGTTGCACTTGCTCATCCGGTTCCCCCAGAAGTTGCTGCACCAACTTTTGCAGGGCATCCACAATGGCGCTGTAGGGAATATTGCGCCTGAATTGGTCAAATTTACCTGATATGAAATAGCCGTGCTTTGCTGTGATGGGTTTATAGAGTTCTTGCACCAATGCTGTTTTGCCAACGCCAGCGTAACCAGCAACGAGCATGAGTTCGACATTGAATTGAGCATTTTCTATGCCTGACTCTAGTTGACAAATTTCGCCAAACGTCTCTTTTCTAACTACTGTGTCAAACGCCGCCAATAATGCTTTAGTCTGGGCTTCTCGTCCATACAGTTTCTGAGGAATGCAAAACTGTTCTGAAACATCTTGCAGTCCCAACGACATGGCGTTGATCTGACCCATTTCTGCCAGTTGCCCGGCGCAGCGTTCTAGATCCGCTTTGATGCCCCAGGCACTTTGATAGCGATCCTCCGCATTTTTCGCCATCAACTTCAAAATTATGCCTGAAATGGCTTTGGGAATCGTGGCGTTCAATTTATACACAGGAATCGGCGGTTTGGCAATATGACAATGAACTAGCTCCAGGATGTCTTGAGTGGGGAACGGTAGCTGTCCAGTTAACAGTTCGTAGAAGGTTACGCCTAGCGAGTAGAAATCGGTGCGATAGTCGAGCATCCGGTTCATCCGCCCAGTTTGCTCTGGCGACAGATAGGCAAGCGTGCCTTCTAACACATGGGGATTTTTGAACGTCGGATTCGTGCGGTTAAATTGGGTGGCAATCCCAAAATCAATAATTTTGACAACGCCAGTATCTAGATTGAGGACGATGTTTCCAGGGTTGATATCTTTATGAATGATATTGGCTGCATGGATTCTGCCCAGAATGTCGCAAACAGCGATCGCAAGACCAAGAAAAGTGGATAAAGGCATGGGGCAGAAAATATCTGGGCGCTTGTGCATCCATTGCTCTAAGGACTCTCCTCCAAAATCTTCTAAGATAATCACCAGGGTGCGTTGATAGTCCTCCTGGCTGTATGCCTTGACAACTCCTTCCAGATTTAGAGAGCGAGTAATTTTATATTCCTGTCTGTAGCGGGTTAGTTCTTGAGGTGAGGGATAATCAAGCTTTAGCATTTTTACGATGAGCGCTACTTCATCCTCTCTAATGCCTCGATACACTAGAGAATTAGAACTTTCATATATCTTGTTTTGGATGGCAATACCAGGTAGAGCGATCATAGAGCAACTCTTTAGAGAATAATCTGGCATAATCCAAACTATACAGCAATCTAGCTATCTACATCTTTCATCTTCTGAGGTTTTATTTGGTTTCGTTCATTTCTAGCCAGTTGCAGAGTGATGGCGTTCACTTACGAGCGCTGTATCAATTATGTAGAGGGGTTCTACAGCACTCAATTAAACAACTGGCATAGCTGGATGTCAAGAAGCGGGAAGTTTTATCTTTTCCCTCGTACAACTTCTTCACTGTCCCGTTGTGTTGCTAACTCCATTGAAACTGCAACCCAAAGACATTGGATGCCAATTTGCCAATATTGTTTAGGGTATTCTCTCATACTCTGACTCCAAAACTTTCAACAATTTCTCTTCCACACCAGTAAGATAAGATCGATTTCCCTTCCCCAACGACTGCAACAGACTTTTAACTGTCTCCAAAGAGTGAATCAGAATATATTCGCGCAAGGCCATCGCTCAAGGATTGCATCTGTTGACACTCCTGGGGTAGGTAGTTGAAGGACTTCAGATGCTGCAACCCAACCGTGTGTTCGCCATGCCAAAGTCTCACAGTGAAACTGAGTACATTCACTGCGCTGAGTATTTCAAACCTGGATGACATCGTAATGACGCACCAGAAAATCACATTAATTGCATTTACCAAAAATTCTTTTAAATAGGATCTGAACCAATCAGAAAATCAAAATTCCCTTCACCCCTGCTTCTCTTCAATGTTTCCATGATTTTTTTAGGGTTATCATGGGGGCCATTGACATAAAATGGTTTCCCATCACGACCACATTCAATACGTATTGTCCCATCCCATTCTCCGATGT
>NZ_JADEXU010000395.1 GCF_015206895.1 Nostoc sp. LEGE 12450
AGGTGATTTTTGAAAAAGAAAATACCAGCTAAAGTGGTTGAATCAAGATATCCCATTTGGGCAGAAGTGGATTTCTCTGCAATCTAGACTCGACTTGCTTCATGGCTTTCTTAGTCAGGGAAATCCCTTTTTGGTAAACAATGTTGCTTAAAGTCAAAATTGGATGTAATCCTTTCCAAGTCATGCTAGAAGCCCATGAAAGCATAACTTCAACATCAACAATTTTAGTTCCATTCCAATGCTGTTCAAGAATGCCCCAACAGCGCTCTATGGGATTATATTTACTTTTGCTTAGGAGGATAGTAAAGTAATTGAATCGGTCTGTGAATTTGATCGACAAATTCAACCATCCTTTTTAAGAATTGAGTTCGTACTCCGCTACTTTCAGAACCGTTATCAATTTTAATTTGTATTAGTTCGGTATCCTGTCTTTGTTCTGGTGTAATTGTTTTCCACCAATGAATCAGGTTATCAACGATGAAATCGCTGGTTTTATAGGAACTACCAAAGATAATATGTAGTTGCCCATTGTCTTCGTCCACAATCCCACAGGGAATGTATTTTTCCTTGCATCCCATATCGTGGTCACTAGCTTGATTATCCCCTCTGGTTTTTCCTCCACGCGAATAATCGCCAATATTTACGGTGGCTTTACAGTCCATGCTTAGTCGCTTAACTGATTCGCTTGTTGCAAGATTTTGAAAGTCTTTGATGTTGTTAAAGATGTCATCTGTTTGTGGTATTTTTTTTGAGGCTTGGCTTTTACAACTAGACGAAGACGATAGCCCATTCGGTTCAATACTTGTGCCATTGTACTAGCTGCTGGCAATTGCTCTGGGCTAAATCCAAGCTCTTTTAGTTCTTTCAATGCCGATGCTGCTGTTAGTCTGGTATAGGCTAATGATGTTTTAAATGTTGGGTCTTGTTGAGCATGAGATTCTGCCAGATAGAGCAGTGACAATGCCGCTTCCGGTTGTTTCTCCTCCCAAAGCTTTGCTCCGCTAAAGGTTGACTGTAATCCTACACAGGTTATCCCTGTTCGTCTTTCTGCCAATCCTACCTCTATATTTTGTCTACCCCAACCAAATACTGTTTCTGCCTGTCTTGCGCTTCCCTGGCAATATTTCAATGCCATCTGTGCCTGAAAACTCCGACGTTCTACTCCATTCATTTTCGATGCCGCCAATCGCAAGTCTTCTATTTGCGATGCTGTTAATGATTTGGGTGCGCCTGCTGTGGCTAACGTATCCAAATGCTTGCTCCTGTTTTTTTGCATCAAGGCTATATTTTACCTCTATTGGTAAATTCTTTCCTAGAAATCACCT
>NZ_JADEXU010000396.1 GCF_015206895.1 Nostoc sp. LEGE 12450
GGCTCTTCAGTACTTGTTATGCTTAACTAATAATTAAAATGCCAATTCAATAAGCATCTCACTCTAAAATTATTAAAATTTCTGAACCCATAAGCGGAACGCTTAATTAGCTTGAGTTTGTTATTGATGCCTTCCACAGCACCACTTGTTGTCCTATTATCAAAGTAAGCTACTATCTCATCAAACCAGCGAATAAAAGTATTGTTGCTATTTGGGAAATATTTTTTAGCTTTTGATAACCATATACCTAGTTTAAAGACTGCCGTATACCAATCATTCGTTTGATTAAAAACTTTTCTGAGTTTCTCTTTTAATTCATGCATTAATTTTAGACTAGTAGACACAGCTTTCACATTAATAAGTTTATTTTTTTGCTCTTCGTTTAAATCTGACTCATTTTTAAGTAAAACATATTTACTTTTATTTAATCCTGATAATATTTGCTCATGTTTGAATCTTTCTTTTGATGTCTTTGCTTTTTTTATTAACTCTTGTGTATTTCGCCTTTCTTTTTTTCTCTGTGTATCTAATTCCTTGTTGATCTGAACCATAACGTGAAATCGATCTGCAACTACTTGAGCTTCAGGCATTAATTCTGTCACTAAGTTTTTATAACCTTTCCATAAATCTATACTAACTTCCTCTATTTGCTCTAAGACTTCAGTTCCCCACCCTATAAGAGTTTCCTTTATTATTTCTTGAGTACGGCCCCTTAAAATAGCCATCAGTTTGGATGTATCCAAATCTATTAATACTGCACAATAATTTCCTTTCCCCTTAACTAGAGCTATCTCATCAATTCCAAGTCTTTTTAATTTCAAAGGTTTTGAATTTGATAATTGTTCTGATGCGTCTTTTAACATACCTTCTATCTCTTCTGTTGTGACTATTCCTTTTGAAGCTACAGTGTGGATATCGTTTTCTAAAACCTCTTGTATTGTTTTCTGTGCAAGCCGCTTTGTATAAGTTCTTTTCTTCCTGACAAAATCTAAATTTTCACTAAACGGTTTTTTACATATTTCACATTTGAATTGACGCCTATTAATTTCTAAGAATACTGGACGATCTCCGAAAGGTAAGTCTTTAACAATATGTCGATGATTTTGATGTAATTTCTGACTTGAGGTGCCACACCTGGGGCAAATACTATATAATTTTTTCGATTCGGTTTTTAAAATAATTCCAATTCCATCGTGAAGGCGATGTGATATAACTTTTATATCTCCTAAATCAAGAAGTTCTGTTAGAATTTTAATATCTCTTTTGCTAGTCATAACTGTAAATTTATGTGAAAGTAGTTGGAATCCTATTTACAGTTAACAA
>NZ_JADEXU010000198.1 GCF_015206895.1 Nostoc sp. LEGE 12450
TTTTGGTTAACTTGATGGCTGGTTTAGCTGCTTATACCTATTTGCCTAAAAAACCTTCAATTGACATTTACCCAAAAGATTTGCCTGCACTACCTCCTGCCATTTTTTAGTTCCGTCGAACTCACGTTAAAAAAATATCCCCAAACCGACACAAAGATCCTCTCTATTTTTTCTCCCTCTGCGTTCTCTGCGTCTCTGCGGTTCGTTTATTTGGATAAATTTATTTCTTGGAAATCCTTTACCTAAATCCAAAATTGATATGACTCAACTAAAAACACTTCCAACCTACGACCCAAGTTTATTTGAAGGAGCAGCTGAGGGCTACGCTCAATATAGAACCAAATACCCACAGATTGTATTCGACAAACTAGCCGAAATATTTAATCTCAATGGTCAAGGACGACTCCTCGATTTAGGTACCGGCCCAGGATTAATTTCAATTCCCCTACGAACCCAATTTGAAGAAGTTGTTGCGATCGATCCCGATCCAGAAATGATTGCAGAAGCTAAACGGCAAGCAGCAGCAGTCGGAGCAAATAATATTACTTGGTTAGAACAAGGGGCAGAATTAATCGACTCTAGTTTAGGGAAATTTAAGTTAACCACTATTGGTAGAGCCTTCCACTGGATGGAACGCGAATTAGTGCTTGAACGCCTTTATGAATTGCTGACTGATGATGGTGGAATAGCACTGCTTCAGACTGGTGATAACCCTTGGGAAAGCAATCTACCTTGGAAACAAACTGCTGTTGGAGTAGTAAAAAAATGGTTAGGTGAAGAACGACGGACTGGACAACGAGGACAAGGGACTCGTAAGCCAGTCGATCCTCCCCATGAAGTCGTCATTGGCAATTCGGCTTTTGCTCGTCAAGAAAACTATGAAGTGCCATTTGAAAAATCTTGGACTATCGATAGTTATCTCGGCTATTTATACACTACAGCCTTCTCTCTGAAAATTTTCTATGGCGATAAAGCTCCAGCATTTGAAAAGGATCTCAGAGAAGCGCTGCTAGCAGTTGAGCCATCTGGACATTTTACAGAAGAACTCAAAGCTACAATCCTAGTCGCTTGGAAGCACTAGCAAAATTGAACGCTGACAAAACAGAGTTTCACTCAAAAATTTCAATCTTCCACTAGCACGACACTGGAGTGAGCCTTTCTCACTCCATTTCCTAAATTTTTGCCTCCTAAGTATTAAAGTTTCAGTTCCTCGAGTCGTTGCGGAGTGGGTAATACCCACTCTCTTCCCTAATTTCATAAGTAAAGTTTTTGAAGTTATAAAAACATTTAATGATTGGAGTTTTCAAAAAAAGATTTTCGTTCTTGATATTGCAATTAATCATCATTTTCTAACCACCTAAAGGAAATCAATAAAACAACCCATGCCAGCTTTAAAAGGAAAGTTTGAATTCAGAAAAAGCCCGAGAACAACACGTCGTTCTTTGTTATTTGCTTTGGGTTACTGCTTAATGCTATCGACGACCCTATCAAGTTGTAGTCAAGCCAAAAACAACACTCAACAGTCAGCAGCTTCCCCTGGATCAGTAGTTTCATCTAGCGCTACAGAGAAGTCAACTGATAAGCAAGTAGTACGGATTGTACGTTCCAAACAACTTTCCGCTTTAGCAGTTTTAGAAAAGCAAGGTTCCTTAGAAAAGCGATTAGAGCCTCTGGGTTTTAAAGTGCAGTGGGCTGAGTTTGCAGCTGGGCCACAACAGCTAGAAGCCTTGAATGCAAATGGATTGGATATTGCATCTACAGCCGAATCGCCCCCTGTATTTTCACAAGCAGCAGGAGCGCCCCTTGTTTATCTCGCTACTACACGTCCTAGTGGTAAAGCTATTTCACTTTTAGTTCCTGTAAATTCTTCAATTAAAAGTGTTACTGATTTGAAAGGCAAAAAAGTAGCTTTTCAAAAAGCCTCTATCGGCCACTATTTACTAGTTAAAGCATTAGAAGATGCGGGGTTAAAACTGAGCGATGTCCAATCAGTTTTTTTAGCACCAGCAGATGCAAATGCGGCATTCAGCCAAAATAAGGTGGATGCTTGGTATATTTGGGAGCCATTCGGTACCAGAAATGTACAAAATAAAATAGCTCGTGTTTTAGCAGATGGTGATAAGTTGCGGGATACTGGCAATTTTTACTCAACTTCGCGCCAATTTTATCAGGCTCATCCTGATGTAATCAAAGTGTTTTTAGAGGAGTTAGAAAAGTCAGAAATCTGGACTAAGGATCATCCAAAAGAAGTAGCACAACTGCTTGCTCCTGTAACTCAGCTAGATCCGCCGACTCTAGAAATAATGCACAATAAATATGATTATGGGCTGTTACCAATTACTGAGAAAACTATTACTAAGCAACAGGAAGTTGCAGATAAGTGGTACAGCCTCGGACTTATCCCGAAAAAGGTGAATGTTAGAGATGGCTTTTTAACGCCTGAAGAATACGCCAAAATTACTCCTTCAGATGTATTAGCTAATAAGTAGTTATACCCAAGAAGAAATTAAAAGACAGGAGAATATTATGCCTATCTCGATTTTGACCAAGGTTAAAATAAGTCCTATCGATGCTCCTTTGGGAGCGATAGTTACCGATCTTGATGCCAGTCAAGCGATCGCACCTGAAGTTATATTACAACTTAAGCAAGCACTGCGCGATCGCCATATCTTGATCTTCAAAGACCAAAAGCTCTCTGATAACCAGCTTTTGAACTTTGCTTTATACTTTGGCGCACTCTTCGTACCATCTGATGAAACTCCAGTATTGGCTTCTAAACCGGGAGAAACCCCGGTGGTGATTCCGATTTCTAATGTCGATGGCGGCTATACTGGTACTGGAGAACTCACTTTCCATTCTGACCACAAATGGACTCCCACTCCATCTAGTGGTTCGCTGCTTTATGCTTTGGAAATACCTTCTCAAGGTGGAAATACTTATTGGTTAAATACAAATTTGGCCTATGAGGCGTTAGATGAAACCACCAAAGAACGGATTGCAGATTTGCAGTTGATTACCTACAACCCATTTTTGCGAGATCGGAATGCACCCCGCTCTTTATATCGTTTAGACAAAACTATTCCTTTAATCAGTCCGATCTTTCCCCATCCTTTAGTTAGGACACATCCAGAGAGTGGTAAAAAGCATCTTTACTTAGATGCAGCTACAGAAGTGGAAGTTGTCGGGTTAGAGCCAGAAGAAGGATCTAAACTGATTGAACAGTTGCGCCAGCATCTAAATCAACCCAAATTCTACTACCAACATAAATGGTCTGTAAGTGATATTGCCTACTGGGATAATCAAGCTACCTTGCATTACCGTCAAGCATTTGATCCAAATGAGCGACGGGTTTTGAAGCGAGTTAGTCTTGCAGGTAGCCGTCCTTTTTAGGTTTTATTATCTAGACAGATATAACGCCTTGAAAAACTGAAATCTACTTTTAAAAATGGGGTGGTAGTCATCCACCCTCGTTTCTAAAACGAAACAATAAAAAACACTTAGTTTATCATAATAAATCTATATATTAATCTGACTTTATTCTGAGACTTATTAGTCTCAAAAATAATTGTAAATAACCCTTTTTGAGTTGTGCAGATTTTTTATAAATCAAATACAAACTCTATTTAACCTTAGTTATTAAAATAAATATTACTCAAACCACACTCACAAAAATAAATTTACAAAAAACCTTTTTATCTTTGCTAGGTAGTGTTAATAAACACTTTATTCAAATACCAAATCCGATAACATATAAACCAATACAGTTCAGTCAAACAGTTTTTTACTTCTCTTTATTCTCTGTGTACTCTGCGCCTCTGCGGTTCATTAAAAAAATGACTTTGACAAAGAGCGCTAACCTTAACTGAACCGTATTGAGATATAAACTGTATTTAATAACCAATTTGGTTAAACACAATATTACAGTAAAAAGTTTTCTATTGAAGGAGACAATAGAGTTTTATGGCATTTTTTAAAGATTTGCAGCAATCTCATATATCTATTAACAAGCCCATAAAATCGAAAATAGAGAATTTAAAGCCTTTTTTGCGAACAGTAAATCTGATATCTAATAAAAGCCTAGCTATCAAAGCAGAAGCTAAATATAAAATTGAACGTAACTATCTATCTTTACTTGTAGCTACTTTCTCTCTCACAATCCCAATAAGCATAGTTGGTTGCAGCCAAGAAAATAAAACAACTCAGAACGAAGCATCTCCAATTACTACAGAAGCTCAAAGCCAATCAGTTTCTAATACTCTTCAAAAGCAAGAAGTGCGAATTGTTTCTCCTAAGCTTGGTTCTCTTGCAGTTATGAGGAAACAGGGAACTCTAGAAAAAAGTTTGGCAGCGAAGAATTTTACTGTCAAGTGGTTGGAGTTTGCTGCTGGGCCGCAAGCTTTAGAAGCATTAAACGCAGGTTCTCTTGACATTGCAGCCACAGCCGAATCACCACCCATATTTGCCCAAGCAGCAGGTACACCACTTGTCTATGTAGTAACTACAGCATTTAATGGTAGAGGAGTTTCTTTTCTGGTGCCAAAAAACTCTCCAATTAAAAGTGCTGCTGACTTTAAAGGCAAAAAAGTTTCTTTTCAAAAAGCTTCTATTGCTCACTATGTTTTGCTAAAAGCACTACAAAAAGATAAGCTAAAACTCACTGATGTTAAATCTGTTTTCTTACCACCTCCAGATGCAAATGTTGCTTTTAGCCAGGGTGGACTTGATGTTTGGGTAACTTGGGAACCATATATTACAAGAGCCGTACAAAAAAATATTGGTCGTGTATTAATAGATGGGCAAGGACTCCAGGATCTTGGAAGCTTTTATTCTACCTCACGTAAATTTGCGAAAGAGCATCCTGAAGTTCTCAAAATTTTCCTGGAGGAGCTTATAAAAGCAGATGAGTGGTCTAAAAATAACCCCGATAAATTAGCAGAACTTGTTTCTCCTGATGTTGGTATTGATGTTCCTACCTTGAAGGAGATTCAAGCGAAATCAGTTTATGGGTTGCTACCAATTACTGAACAGGTTGTCACTAAGCAACAACAAATTGCCGATTTGTGGTACAGCCAAGGACTCTTACCAAAGAAGGTTAATGTTAGAGATGGTGTATTAACTCCAGAAGAATATGCGGCTTTTATACCAGAATCAATTAAATCAAAATAGGAAATTATTAAAGTTATCAAGCTTGAATTTAATAATTTAAAAAATTATCTTTTCTTAAGAGCAGAGATTAATTTAGCCTGGAGTTGTAGAAATGTTGAGCAATACTGTAGTAAAAAAATCACCAATTATTAGAAGATTGGCATTGTTTGTAATGCCTGGTTTTTTGGCTTTATCTACCACACTAACCAGTTGTACATCACCCAGTGATAATACAAATAGCGCAACCGAACCAAAAGCAGATCCAGCAGCAACAAAAACCATTAGTTTTAAAACAAAACTTCTGAGAATGGGATATCAAAGTTCTGGTGATTTAGTTAGAGTGAGAGGAGTTTTAGAAAAACGCTTGGAACCCTTGGGTGTGAAAGTTGAATGGGCACAATTTGCCCAAGGACCGCAACTCATGGAAGCGATGAATGTCGGCAAAATTGATGTTGGTTCAGTTGGAGAAACTCCTCCCATTTTTGCCCAAGCTGCTGGTGCGAGAATTGTTTATCTTGCTGGTAGACGAATTACTGCTACTTCTGGTAAAGGGAGTGCGATCGTAGTTCCTAAAGGTTCTCCAATTAAGAGTTTAGCGCAAATCAAAGGACAAAAAGTAGTCTTTCAAAAAGGTTCAGCCTCTCACTATTTCATTATCAAAGCTTTAGAAGAAGTGGGCTTGAAATACAGTGATATTCAAGTTCTGAGTATGCCCAATGTCGAAGCCCGTGGTGCATTTATTCAGGGCACTATTCCAGTTTGGGTAACTGGCGATCCTCATTTAGCTTTGGTAGAAAAACTCCACGGTGCGCGGGTGCTGCGAGATGCTACTAATATTGGTACTCCAGGCGGATACTATGTAGGAACACGGGAGTTTGCTAAGGAAAATCCCGAATTACTTCGGATTATCTTGGAAGAGATTGATAAAAATGGTCAATGGGCGGAAGCAAATCGTCAAGAAGTAGCCAAACTCATAGCACCTGTACTTAAAATTGATTTACCCATTCAAGAAATAATTTCTGGACGCGCTAATTATCGATTAAAAGGAATTAATCCAGAATTGATGAAAGCTCAACAAAGTGTTGCCGATTTATTTTATAACGAAAAAATTCTGCCCAAAAAGATTGATGTTCAGGAAGCACTGCTGACATCCAAAGAATATGCAGCTATTACTCCACCAACTCTTATCAGTGAAAAATAGAAACTAATTCAGATATGATACCTAGAACACCAATTCAATAATTTTGGAAAGACTTCTCTTCCAACCCTTCTCTTCGGTGTACACACATCTCTGTGTACACCAGAGCATTTTAGGGAGCATTAGACACCTAAAGTCTAAAGCGACATCACATAGAGCCAGGTTTATTCAGCTATTAAGTTAGCGATCGCTTCTACTAATTTACCTTGCTCTAATAATTTGGCAAGATCCCTGTGAAATCAGGCTTAAAGTACTTGCTTGGCATTAATTTCTCACGAATGGGGTAGTAGTACTTCATCTATGATGTTACTGGTTCCACATTTGCCATTAAAAATATTTTGCTAAAAGTGCCTCACCGGATTCTCCCATCTGGTATAATAACTTTTCAATTTGTTTCATAGCGAGTGGTGAAGGTCGTGTTCGTCCATTTTCCCATCGGTTTACAGTGTGGAATGAAACCCCTAACATCGTTGCCAGTTTTACCTGTGATAGTTTGAGGCACTGCCGAGTCTCACGAACCAACAGTGCAATGCTTGGCTGTTTGATTGCAGGCATAAGCTAAATATATTTTATTTTTTTACAAGATATTGCAATATAGCAGATGCTATAACTCTGAATGCACCTATCTATGGTTATAAAGGTTGTAATTTGATGGTTATGTACTACATCAACTATCATGCAAGCTATTTAAGCTATTAATAGAGTTGTTTCAATCTAGGAAATAGAAAATATGAGAGTTTGGCTTGCTTGCTTTTTAGTGCTGTTTGCCTTAGCGGAATTATTTGACTGGTTGCAAGAATTTAATCTGCCATTACCTATCTATATTTTGGGTGGCGCTTTTTTAGCTGTTGCTTCTAACTATGATAAGATTATTGGCTCCTATTTTGACGATCCAAGTATCGAAGCAGCGCTCGAACAACCCCGGTTAGATTCACTAACACCATCTACTAATCCTATTTCTTTCTCTATTGCCAGTGCTGTTGAAGATACTCCAACATCTCAAACAGATGATTAGTGCCATTGCGCGACTCCGATGACGAGCAATGGAGAGGATAAGAGCGAACTAGCGTCATAGCCTGTCGTAGACATCGCTTATTTCTATAGTTGATGTGCGCGTCAGCTTGCTTTAAGAGTAGAAATACGCCAAGGTTTCTCACCAACAAGTAAATTGCTACATTAATAGAGAAGCTCAGGTTAATTAGCTTTTAACCTAGAGTCCGAAAATTAACTTTTACGCCTGCAACATCTACCCAATTCAGGCTACTGCCGCAACGCTGTGATTAGTGGACTATTAAAAAAACTCCGTGTCCCTTTTATCAAAGTTCAGGATTCCCGTGAAACTTCCAAGAACAAAAGCTGGTTGCAAATTATTTTAGTTACCAGTGTGGGTGTCACCGTGTTTATCTGGGGAATTCGGGAACTCAAATGGTTACAGCCTTGGGAGCTAAGAGTTTATGATGAAATGTTGCGATCGCGTCCAGCACAAGCACCCGATCGGCGGATTTTGCTAGTAAAAATCACTGACGACGATCTCAAACGAGAGAAATGGGCTCTATCAGATCGGACAATTAATCAGCTATTAAAAAAAATCGAGTCTTATCAACCGCGAATTGTTGGTTTATATCTTTTCCAACCAGAAAACAACAATTTGGCTATTAATTTTCAAAATCAAGATAACATTGTCAGCACTTGTTTTTTCAGCAGTTTGGGTAGAGATGAAATTCCACCACCACCCAATTTCCCTATAGATAATGTTGGGTTTAGCGATGTCGTTTCTGACAATGAAAACGACCAAATTCTTCGTCGTAGTTTGTTATTCGCTTACTCTACAGACAATAAATGTACAACATCATTTGCTTTTGGGGCGCTAATAGCGATTAATTATCTAGAAAAACAAGGTATTGAATACAAGTTTACTAACAAAAAAGAATTACAGTTAGGTAAAAGCCTATTCCCGCGTTTACAACCTAATTCCGGTAGCTATCAACATCTAGATACAGATGGCTATCAAATATTATTAAATTACCGCCACCCTAACAGTCTTGCCGATCAAGTAACCCTCACGCAAGTCCTCAGTGGTCAAGTCAATTCCAGTTTATTCAAAGACCGTCTTGTAATTATTGGCACTACTGCGGCTAATTTACCTCCAGGTGGGTTTTATACGCCCTACAGCACTTTGCCAGATCAACCAGCCAGAATGCCTGCTCTGTTTATTCATGCACAGATAGCAAGCCAACTCATCAGTACAGTGTTGGATGGGCGACCTCTAATTTGGTATTGGCCCGACTGGGCAGAATTTATCTGGATGTGGGGCTGGTCGCTTTTAGGTGGAATTATCGTATGGCGATGGCAAAATCCCTTGCTGTTGCTAGTGGTGGGAGGGACAACTCTACTTGGGTTAGTAGGAATCTGCGTTGGTTTGTTTTTACAAGCTGGATGGGTGCCTTTAATTCCCTCTGCTCTTACTTTGGTTGTTAGTAGTATTTGTGCGATCGCTTATACTAGCTACCAAAATCAGCGACAAACTCAGGTGATTATTCTGCAAGTTGAAAAACAACAAGAAGCGATCGCACAATTAAATATACTCTTAGAAGACAAAACAGCAATTCCCGATTCGTCTCTTGACTTTCCTCCTCCAATTGATTCACCAAAAATAAAATCAGGTGATTTGCTTTTGGGTGGACGCTACAAAATGTCTCAAGTTCTTGGTTCAGGTGGATTTGGTCGCACTTATTTAGCACAGGATACTCAACGACCGGGTAATCCTACTTGTGTAGTTAAAAAGTTAATGCCAGCCCGTCAAGATACACGATTTTTGCAAGTTGCTCGCAGGTTGTTTCATAGTGAAGCTGAGATATTAGAATCTTTGGGTAAACATCATCAGATTCCCGAACTACTTGCTTATTTTGAAGATGACCAAGAATTCTATTTAATTCAACAATATATCGAAGGACATACTTTAAGTGAAGAGTTACCACCTGTGCAGGATGTGCAAAGCGAATCATTTGTCATAGATATGTTCAAACAAGTTTTAGAAGTTCTAGAATTTGTTCACCAGCATCGAGTGATTCATCGTGATATCAAACCAACTAATATTATTAGATGCGCTCAAGATAATCGGCTGGTATTGATTGACTTTGGTGCAGTCAAATTGATGCAACCCCCAACTAGCGAGCAAACAGAATTAGCTACAGTAGCCATTGGGACGCGGGGTTATGCACCTCCAGAACAATTTGCAGGCCATCCCCGTCTATGTAGTGACATTTACGCTTTAGGAATGATTGGTATTCAAGCCATAACTGGAATACCACCGCAAGAACTCCACCCAGATCCAGAAACGGGGAATGTGATGTGGCGGCATACAGTGCCAGTCAGCGAAGAATTGGCAGGTATTTTAGATAAAATGGTTTGCTATCATTTTAGCGATCGCTATCAATCAGCCGCCGCAGTGTTACAAGATTTAAAACGTATGTAGCTCTAGCAAGCATCCCAAGGTAGGAATTTTAACTCTCACTCGCCAATTTCCGTCTTAATTCCCGAATTGCGGCGCTAGTATTACGGTCGTAGGCAATTTTTAAACACTCTGTGACTACCTCTGACACATTGATGTTAGGGAAATAACGGCTACTGCTTTCAACTGTGTAGCGATCGCCTTGCAATCTGTAAATTACAAGCTGGTTCTTCCTGAACAACCAAACTTCTGGTACTCGATAAGGTAGGTAGTCATTTACATCGGTGTAGCTGGTGATGTCTATCTCTACCACCAAATCGGGAGATGGATCAATGCCCCAATTGATGCGGTTTTTACCTGCTATCGCCTGCCAGTTTTCAATATAAAAACAGTAGTCTGGTTCTATACCACTTTTCTGTGGCATTTCCATTGTGATTGGGGTAAATGCTTCGTATTCTCGTCCTAGATGGTCGAGCAAAACTTTGACTACATCTGCAATTACACTTACTTTACGCCCATGTTCTGGTAGTGGTGCCATCAAGAGAATTTCTCCATCTCGATACTTGATACGAGGCGAAGAGCGATCGCCTAGTTGTTTATTCAGTGCTTGATAATCTTGCCAACTTCCGGGTAGGCGTACTATTGCGCCTGGGGGCAAATGGATTGTATCGGGTGTGACAACAGCGAACATAGAGCTAATACCTCCACTTCAACTGTAATACTTTACTAATCAATTGCTACGACTAAAAAATACAGCAGCGACAATAATTAAACCTAAAAGCGCTAGAGGAACCCAGAGATTAGGGATATCTGACAAACTCATATTTAATTACGAATTACGTTAGCGAGTATTCGAGTGTCATTACGAATTACGAATTACGAATTACGAATTATTTTAAACCAATGCCTCCTTTAGCGAATTCTTCAACCGTTTTCTGTGAAAATTCATGAGTTGTGATCGCTTGCAACATTGCCAATGGTAAAGTCAAATGATTCGCCCCAGCTTGCAATGAGGCTGCTGCTTCTTCGGGAGATTTGATACTAGCTGCCAAGATTTCAGTATCACTGCCTTTGAGGACGCTAGCCATATCTCGCACTAAGGCAATACCGTCACCTAACAACCGCGTAGCCCGATTTACATAAGCTATAGCAATTTTAGCTCCTGCTTCCCGTGCTACTGCTGCTTGTGCTGCACTGTAAATTGCTGTCACCGAACAAGTGATTTCTGGTGATAGACTCGCCACCACTTCAAAACCTAACGGTGTTGCGGGAATCTTCAAAATTGTTTGTGAACCAATAATCTCGAAAGCTTTTCTACCTTCAGCTAGCATCCCGGCTTTATCAGATGCCACAAGTTGATAGTATAAAGGGCCAGAAGTCAAGGCGACCAAATTTTTGAGCGTGGTTTCTGGTGGAGTATCGCTTTGAGACAACAGCGTGGGATTGGTTGTAATGCCTTTCACCCATCCCCAAAGCTTAACAACTTCGGCTTCAGATGCGATCGCTGAGTCTAGATAAATTGCCATAATTCGTCCCCATGAATTCTCAGATATTAATCTATAACAGCCACACACAGATATTTTGGCATTCCTTTCAGAGGATAATTTCTTTGATAGCGGTTCTTGTTTGGATGTGATACCCGGTAGAGGCGTACAGCTCTACACCCCTACTGTATTCCACCGAATTTAAAACAGTTATACATAACAGCCTACACGGAGAACTTAAGATGACATCTCCAGAAACGGTTATATGGCTACAAGAACGCACCACTTTAGGAATTCTCTCGCCTGAAGTGTTAAATGCGATCGCACAAGTAATTGAAGAACAAGTTGTACCAGCCGAAACTGACTTGGTTAGTGAAGGCAATTCTCCAGAAGCCCTTTATATTCTTGTAGAAGGTCAACTTGAAAGCAATAGCACCAATCAAAGCAACCCAGCCTTAGCTTGTGGATTTCTCCCTGGTGCAGTGATTGAACTCAAAGAATTGCTGCTGGAAGAATTAACTCCATTCACAATTACTACAGTAACTGAATGTCATTTGTGGGTTGTGCCTGGTGATAAATTTCGGAAATTAGTCACCCAATACCCCGAAATTGCTCAAGCTTTTTCGCGTCAATTGGCTCAAGAATTAGCTCAGGCAACATCTGCACTTGGCTATGAACAAGAACGTTCTGTAGCTTTGCGGCCATATCTAGTTACCAAAGCCCAACGAGGTATTGTCGGTACAAGTCGATATGCTGTGCGCCTGCGGGAGCAAATTCGAGAAGCGGCTGCTGACCGCAAATCAGTGGATATTTTCGGAGAACCAGGGCTAGAAAAAGACAACATAGCAGCCCTCATCCACTTTGGTTCTCCAAAACGGCGAGAACCAATCATTAAAGTAAATTGCGGTATTCTGCAAACGAGCGGCGCAGACTTATTCGGTCGCGCTGGCGGCAAACCAGGACTGTTGGAATGGTTGGGGGAAGGTACTCTAGTTCTCAACAACATCCAAGAATTGCCCGAAGAATTGTTGCCTCCCGTGACGCAGTTGCTTAAAACTGGCACATATACTCCCGTGGCTCGTTCTGGAGAAACAGCACCGGAACCTCGCCCCAGTAAAGCCAGAATTCTGATTGTTTCAGAAAAAACTCAGCCGACAATTGAACGCTGTATTGGTCACATTATTAAAGTACCACCGCTACGGGTGCGGAAAGCTGATATTCAGGCGCAGGTTGAATATTATACAAGTCTCTACATTCGCTCTAGAGGCGTTCCGAAACCGCATATTACCCCAGAAGCTTTGCGTCGCCTCCAGTCTTATGATTTTCCTGGAAACCTCAAGGAACTGAAAAATCTGGTTGAAAGAGCGATTGTGCAAGCAGAAGGTGCTAATGAATTAACAGAAGAAATTTTCTGGCCAGCCGAAGCGAAGAAAAAACGATTTCGCGTGAATCTGTTAAATGCCTATCCTAATTTGCGGCGGTTTTTGCGTAGTCCTTGGTGGCCCGATCGCATTAACTATGGTTTTACTGCAGCTGCTTTTGCAATTATTGTTGCAATATTATTTATTGGCCCGCAAACCCGCGATCGCAATTTCGTATTAAATCTATTTTGGGCTTGGTGGTGGCCATTCTTCTTATTTCTCTTTCCCTTTTTGGGACGCATCTGGTGTTCTGTTTGTCCCTTCATGATTTACGGCGAAATTACCCAAAAGTTATCTCTCTGGCTGTGGCCACGACAACTCAAACGCTGGCCGAGACAGCAAGCAGAGAAATGGGGCGGATGGTTCATGTTTGGTTTATTCACCCTAATTTTCTTATGGGAAGAACTCTGGCATTTAGAAAATACCGCTTACCTCAGCGCTTGTTTGCTGCTGTTAATTACCGCCGGGGCGATGATTTTTTCTGCCATTTTTGAGCGGCGGTTTTGGTGTCGATATCTCTGCCCCATTGGTGGGATGAATGGTTTATTTGCCAAACTCTCAATGACGGAACTCCGCGCCCAGCAAGGAATATGTTCTGCCAGTTGCACCACCTATCAGTGTTATAAAGGTGGTCCGCAAAAGGGCGAAGGTATGGAAACTAATGGATGTCCTTTATATTCCCACCCCGCGCAGTTAGAAGATAACAGAGATTGCGTACTGTGCATGACTTGCCTTAAAGCCTGTCCCCATCGTTCCGTTGAATTCAACTTACGTCCCCCTGGAATTGAATTGTGGACAACTCATGTACCCCGCACTTATGAAATAGCATTATTGTTTTTGCTGTTGGGTGGGATATATCTGCATCGCTTGCCAGAATTGCAATCTTGGTTGGGGTTACAATTGGATTTAACTCAGTTTTGGCAGCACTTCGGATTATCGCTGCTAGTGTTAATTATCCCAGCGATCTTTACCTTTGGGGTTTATCGTTTGCTGAAATTGTTGAACTTTAACCGAAAGCCAAAATCATTTGTAGAACTTGCTTATGGCTATTTACCATTGGTGTTGGGCGGAAACTTGGCTCACTATTTGCGTTTGGGCTTAGGCGAAGGCGGACGGATTTTACCTGTTACCTTTGCTACTCTTGGTTTGGGTGGTGAACAATTACCAATATTGGTTGCTCACCCGGCTGTGATTGCCTTTTTGCAAGGTGCAACGATAATTTTCTCAGTGTTGATGACTATGTTATTAACTCAAAAAATTGCCAAGCAACCAGTGAAATCGCTCCTTGGGCAACATTTAGCCGCGATCGCTTTGGGAGCTAGTTTGTGGGCAATTATCGTGTTCTAGCAATCGCTCCTTTGTATGCCATTCCACGGTGATCTTACTCCCCTTCCCTACAAGGGAAGGGGTTGTGGGTTAGGTCTGTATTCTGACTAGAAAACCACTATATTCCACCAAGAAGTCTCTAATCACTTAGACTAGGCGCAAAAAGTGAGTTAAAAACATTCTTCTTCCCTACGAACGTGATAGAAAATACTTATAGAACCCATTTGATATCTTTTTCTAGTTAGTGGCTAGTCTTTTGAGCATCAATCTGATAAAACAAAGCTTGAGCTTGGCATTAGCACGATCGAGTGTACGTTCAAAATTTTTGACTAAACTTTT
>NZ_JADEXU010000397.1 GCF_015206895.1 Nostoc sp. LEGE 12450
GCTTTTGGAGGCACGCGACTACTTCGTGCTCAAAAGTTAATACCTGCGGCACGCGGCACAGCCATAGCAGATGCTGAGCCAACGATTATGTCGCTCTCCGGAGTACCTACAGTTACCAACGGTGTTCATGACCTTACGTGGTGGGCTCGCTCATCTGCGTTTGCTCGTACGCTCCCAACTCGCGTAGTGCTTCTCTTTGGTGATGCAAGAGTGTCATCATCAGCCATCCGGAATGTGGGTGGTGAATTTTTTATTACGGGGTCACTACAGGCCAAGATGGCTCGTCTTACTGCGGGAACTGACCGTGAGGTGGTCGTTTATGTTTGGAGCGATGGTACTTACTGGCTCCGGATGGGTGGAAGAAGAGAATTAACTTCAATCGGCGGCCAACTTGAGACGAAAGCAACCATTCCATTGGCTGATCTCTTTGAGTCTGGAAATCTAAAGGGTTTGGTAGCGCATACCCACCCGAGCGGCAACCTATATCTCGGCATGGATGATGGCAGGGTCTTGGCGTCGTTGGCCCGCGGACCTCACACTGTAGTGTCACCTAGTGGCGCTTCAAGAACTTACAGAATGCCCACGTACGATCGAGCCGAGCTTGAGCGATATCGTCGCTCCTATAGAGTTATAGATGACATCGAATTAGATCGTCGCTTGCTAGTGGAACTTGTTCCAGGCGGCAACCGAATCATTTACACTTATCCGATTCCATAATCCAATACGTCGCAAAAGCGCGATGGAGGCATAATGATCTTTCCAGATGATATTTTAGAAGCTAATGCTCAGGCCGCAAAGGAGCAGGAGGCATGTTCGACATTTGCAAATCGCCAGGAAGCGACCGCCTTCTTTCCTAATCAAACTCAACGGTATTGGTGTGCTTTCGTATCTATATCTGGAGCAAGCTTGTCCGTTTCATGCTCCGCATTCCACACACAAAATACAATCTATGTATCCGCGTTTATTTATCCATTATTAACCAAACCGTATACTAAATCTTGGCCTACTTGGGTGGATCCGGTTGATTCGCTTCTCAGCCAGCTATCCGTGATCGATGTTGAATGTCGAGTACCCGTCGCGCTTCACAATGATCGTCTTTATCAACTTAAATGTGGCACCGAGAATAGTGGAGCTGAAATATGGGTTAGCTGTGGGGCGTCAAGTCAACTCACTCCGATTGCTCTCGCTATCAACGCGGCATTTACTGACATTGCTTACGCATCTCGATCGGACAAACTGAACGCCGTAAGCCGATTCTTGAATAATAAATACTGATTGAATCGAACGATATATATTGATATGACAGTGCATTATCCGAATA
>NZ_JADEXU010000199.1 GCF_015206895.1 Nostoc sp. LEGE 12450
TGTAATCAATGGCGTTCAAGCTAGAGGGGAAAAAAGCAATTACAGTACACGACGTGTAAAATTTAATTCTAAAAACTCTGGTTAAAATTCTGTTACATAGCGGAAAATTTTAGCACCCACTTACTTATCTCCCATGAGTTTCGCACACCGATCACCTTGATTCAAGGGCCTTTAGAGTCAGCGGTGGCGGCTGGTGAAGGATTATCTTACTCCCAAAGTGCGATCGCCCTGCGTAACTCCCGGCGCTTGCTAAGATTGGTAAATCAACTCCTGGATTTACAACGCCTAGATGCGGGGAGAATGCAGCCTAGTTTCCATCCCTGCGATTTAGTCGAATTTGTCAGCCAAATTGTGGAATCTTTTCGTCCCTACTGTGAGAAAAAGAGACTGCATCTCGCCACCCAGTTAGATGAATGTTCTCCGGTTTACTTGGACATGGAAAAATTCGACAAGGTGGTTTATAACCTTCTGTCAAATGCCATGAAGTTTACCCCCGAAGGTGGCACGATCAGCGTCAGACTAAAATCTGAACAAGATCGTTGCATATTACAAGTACAAGATACGGGAATTGGCATTGTTAAAGAACAAATTCCCCACCTATTTGAGCGCTTCCGCCAAGCTGAAGGTTCAGCAAACCGTTCCTATGAAGGCAGTGGTTTGGGTTTAGCCTTAGTTAAAGAATTGGTAGAATTGCATGGTGGCCACGTTACTGTGGAATCAGTTTACGGCCAAGGTACTACCTTTAGTTTATGGCTTGTGACTGGAAATGGTCATTTACCCGTACAGCAAGTACTAGAAACGCCTGCCGAAGTGAACACAAGCCGCGCTAGCGTAGAATTGGCTGATTTAGAACTGGTAGAGTCAACAACAGACAATATTGAAGATATTACAATAAACTTCTCTCCTAATATTGATACTCAAGACTCAGCACTTAAGACTCAGCACTCAATTTTAGTTGTAGATGACAACCCGGATTTGCGAACTTATGTATCTGAAATTTTCCGCCGTAACGGTTATCATGTACGCACAGCTCGTAACGGTTATGAAGGGCACAGTTTAGCTAAGGAAATTATACCCAGCTTGATTGTGACTGACTTAATGATGCCCTTGGTGAGCGGACTTGAGATGATTCAGATGATCCGCAATGAGGAAAAGCTGAAAGGAACGCCCATAATTCTACTGACAGCGAAAGTTGACGAAGAAACCCGCATCGAAGGTACAGAACATGGGGCGGATGCTTATTTAGCAAAACCATTCAATGACCGGGAACTTTTGGCGGAAGTTCGGAATCTTTTAGCATTAAAAGAAAATGAACGACGAATTGTGGAGCTAAATACTTATCTTACAGAATCAGTATTAAAGCGCTTTTTACCGGCTGTATTGGTGCAAAAAGCCGCAACCGGAGATTTAACATTAGATTTGCGCCCAGAACCACGCTTAATTACAGTTTTGTTTAGTGACATCGTGGGTTTTACACAGCTATCAAATACTCTCAGATCCCGACGAGTCGCAGAATTGCTAAATGAATATTTAGAAGCTATGACCAAGGTTGTATTTGGTAATGGCGGCACTGTAGATAAATTTATGGGAGATGCTATCTTAGCTTTATATGGAGCGCCGGAAGAACTAACCCCCAATGAACAGGTACGTCGTGCCATCAATACAGCAAGGGCAATGCATCGCTCACTGGCTGACTTAAACCAGCGCTGGCGAGAGCAAGGTGTATTCGATGGTGACAGACTTACTAGCGTACAGTTTCGGTGCGGTATTCATCAAGGTACGGCTGTTGTGGGGATGTTTGGTAGTGCTGAACGTGCGGACTATACTGCTATTGGCCCAAGTGTGAATATTGCTGCCAGGTTGCAAGCTGCCGCTCTTCCCGGTACTATCTTGGTTTCTGCTGCCGTGGCAGATTATTTGCAGGAAGAAGAAATTACTAAAGGTAGTCCACTAGAACTTAAAGGAGTAGATGAAACAGTTTTGACCTTTGCTGTTACACCAGAGGTAATGGTTAATCGCTAAAATTTAGACTGGTATTTTAAAGCATTAGCAATGAGTAAGAGTGCCTAATCATATCCAGTTTATATAATATGACACCATCGGTTGCAGACAAAACCCCAATTTCAACCAAAGTCTGGAGGCGACACACCGATCCACCAGCTTTGTGGATTTCTGTCGTTATAGGTTCAGTCTCTCTGCACTTGCTGGCGTTCTGGCTGATGCGCTCATCTAATGCCTTTAGTCTGTGGTTTCCTCAGCAAAGTCAATCTGCTGTTCCCATTGAATTGATAGATATTGCTCCTCAATCAAAATCAACAGCCAAAAGAATTTCACCAAAGCCAGCATCCATAACTCAAAAGTCTGTACCAGCACCAGCAAAAACAGCAAGAAATACGCCCAAAAATCAAGATTTTGTTGGCGCAATAAATTCTGCTGATAATCCCCAGCAAAAGAGTCGAATTTACCCCTCTCAACCTAATAGACAACACAGAGTTCCTACATCTACACCGAAAGCGATAGCTACACCCAAAGCAACATCTACACCGAAAGCGATAGCTACACCCAAAGCAACATCTACACCGAAAGCAATAGCTACACCCAAAGCAACATCTACACCAAAACCAACAGTTACACCCAAAGCAACAGTTACACCAAAACCGACAGCCACACCGACACCTACAATTCCAATCGGTAATCTACCTTGGAACCGCCGTCAAGAAATAAAACTGGGAAAGGGAACGGCACTACCAACAGGTATTCCATCAACTCCACCAGTTTCGGAAGCTGAAAACATAAAAACTCCACCGACTTCGACTAGAGAAACTCCAACCACTCCTACTAGGGAAACTCCACCGACTTCGACTAGAGAAACTCCCACCACTCCTACTAGGGAAACTCCACCAACTCCTACTGGGGGAGCATCGGTAGCAATAGTAGCCCCTTTGCTTAGAGATGAAATGATTAAGTTCATACAAACAAGAGGATTTCGACAAGATGCTCTACCCGACGTTATCGCTTCATACACGGGAAGCAACACAAAACAACTAGACTCAAGTTTTCTACCTGGCGATTCCGAAGTTAAGCCAGCACAAATGCTTGTTAGTTTAATAATTGATCGCAATGGCAACTTTCAACAGGCTGTAGTTCTCGAAATAGAACCTGCAACACTACAAAGTGAAAAAAGCACATACGAACGAGTTCTCAATGATGTTTTCAGGACAGAAAACTTTCTTGCCGCTCATAACAACGACGGCACAAAACCAGATTTGAGCAATTTGTTTGTACGAATCAAAATCCAGCCTGCTAATTCCAATTAGATACTTGAATTTTTCCAACAACTGTGTTATACTTATAAAGTTGGAAATTTGCGGGCGTAGTTTAGTGGTAAAACTATAGCCTTCCAAGCTATTAATGCGGGTTCGATTCCCGCCGCCCGCTTAGAAAAAACTCTAAAATCAACTAGTGCAGTACGGTTTAAATACACCTACTATTTTCACCAAAAAATTTTGGATTGGGTGTCGTACCCCACCCAATTAATGCAAATCTTGTATTGAACAGGTTAATTATTGCTTTTCTTGATCGAGAAACATCCATAATCGATCAAGCGATACCTGCGGCGGGCTACGCCTACGCTAACTTTGGCGAATAAATAAAAAAACAAACTAGAGGAATCTCGCACAGCTTTAATTTCCGAGTATCCCTCATTGCTCTAATATCAACAATGTGCAGTATTTATCCAAATCTGCCGCTAACATAATCTCTGGTATCTTGCTGCTGAGGATTGTTGAAAATTAGTTCTGTTGCGTCGTACTCTACCATGTAGCCGTTACGACCTCCTGACTCAGTAGTCTTGACATTAAAAAAGGCTGTTTTATCAGAAACTCGCGCTGCTTGCTGCATATTATGGGTGACAATAACGATGGTATATTGCTCTTTCAGCTGGTGAATTAATTCTTCAACCCGCAAGGTGGAAATAGGGTCGAGAGCCGAGCAAGGTTCATCCATTAATATAATTTCAGGCTGGACTGCGATCGCACGAGCAATACATAACCTTTGTTGCTGTCCACCCGATAAAGACGATCCGCTTTGCCGCAACTTATCTTTAACTTCGTCCCACAAAGCCGCTTGTCGCAAACTCCGTTCTACTAATTCATCCATGTTACCTTTGTAGCCGTTAATTTTGGCTCCAAAAGCAATATTCTCATAAATTGATTTGGGAAATGGGTTTGGTCTTTGAAACACCATCCCAATTCTCCGACGTACTTCTACAGGATCTATATCGGATGCGTACAAGTTTTTATCGTAAAAAAGTATTTTACCCTCTGCCCGAAATGACTCAATTAGGTCATTGAGGCGGTTATAGCATCGCAACAAAGTGCTTTTACCACAACCAGAAGGGCCGATAAAGGCTGTAACCTGATTTTTTGGTATATCTAGCCAAATATTCTGCAAGGCTAAAAACTTGCCGTAGTAAACGTTGAGGTTTTCGGTGCGTAAAACAGTTTCAGTACCGTTGACTGTGCTAATATTAGTAGCCATAAATTAAGTGCAGTATGAGTTTTAGCGATACAAATCCGCTATGTGTAAGCCGTTTCCCTAAGCTTTTTTGCGAGTAGCCCAGCGAGCAATGATACTTGTGGTTAGAACCATCAATACCAAGATCAAAGATGCCGCCCAAGCTAATGATTGCCAATTTTTAAACGGAGAAATAGCGTATTTGTAAACCAAAACAGCAAGGGAAGCTGTTGGTTGGAATAAACCATCGGGCCAAAAATTGGAAAATAGCGCAGTAAATAGTAAAGGTGCGGTTTCTCCAGATGCTCTGGCGATCGCTAGCGTTGCCCCAGTTACAATCGCAGGTAGAGCTGCTGGCAAAACTACTTGTGTTACTGTTTGAAAGTTAGTTGCCCCTAACCCTACAGATGCTTGTCGCAAATCTTGCGATACTAACTGCAAGGCTTCATCAGTGGTTCGGACAATAATTGGCAACATCAAAATTGCCAGTGCAAACCCTCCACCTAAAGCAGAGTATGATCCTAAGTTTAACTTTACTAGTGTCAAAACTACAATGCCATAGGCAAATACCCCAGCAATAATTGACGGGACTCCACTCAAGACGTTAGCTGCAAAACGTACCCATCTCGCTACTTGTGCTGAACTAAATTCTGTGATATATATTGCCGCTAAAACACCAAATGGGATACTAATCAGGGCAGCAATTCCTACCATTAATAGTGTTCCCAAGATTGCATTACCAAAGCCTCCTCCCTGTTGTAAAGCTTTGGGTGGCAGTTCAAAAAAGAGGCTGGGACTCAAACTGCTAAAACCTTGAATAATGACGTAAGAAAGTACTGCTAGCAATGGCACAAGTGCCAAGATCCCGCAGATAAATGCAACTACAGTCATTACTGTATTAAACAGTGTCCTTTGAGACATAGGAGCGCGAGTTAGACTGCGCTCTGGAAAACTAGAAGTCATAATTCAACCCAAAACTAAGCTACAGTCGCTTGACTCTTAGAACGATAAACTCGGCCATGATATTAACTACCAAGGTCAAGAAGAATAGAACTAAAGCAGCGTACATTAAAGCCGAAACTTGCAAACCACTAGCTTCGGAAAATTGATTCGCCAGTAGAGAAGAAATTGTATTGCCTGGTGCCAACAGGGAGATACTAATGTTGTTGGAATTACCAATCAACATTGTTACAGCCATTGTTTCTCCCATTGCCCGACCGAGTGCCAACATCACAGCGCTAACTATCCCCGAAAAGGCTGCTGGAATCAGAATTTGTAATATAGTTTCCCATCGGGTTGCTCCTAGTCCTACGGCGGCTTGGCGCAAACTGGGGGGTATAGAAATCAAGGCATCGCGTGATAGAGCTGTGATGATGGGCAAAGTCATAATTGCTAATATGACTCCTGCCGGCAACATTCCTGGCCCTGTAGGGGGGGTGCTAAAAAATGGTATCCAGCCAAAGTAACTATTGAGCCATTTTCCCAAGTTAGTTAAAATAGGTACTAAAACAAAAATACCCCAAACGCCGTAAACAACGCTGGGAATAGCTGCGAGCAGTTCTACTGCAAAAACCAGTACCAACTTCACTTTTGCGGGTAAAAAATCCTCGCTTAGTACAATAGCAGTACCAACTCCAATCGGTACAGCTATCAGTAAACCGATAAAAGAACTCAAGAGAGTTCCATAAATTTGAGGTAGCACCCCGTAGCTATCATTAACTGGGTTCCAAGTGGTGTTAGCTAAAAAGCTAGCACCAAACTTTTGGATGGCAGGCCAAGAAGCAATTGCGACCTGTAAGCCGATCCATAGTAAAGTGGCAGCAACCCCAAAGGCAAAAATTTTAGTTAGCCAGATAAAACCGCGATCTAGGGATTTTTCTACATCAGAGCGATTTTTTGTCGCTGATGAAAGATTTTGAGAATTTGTAGTCATGACTACCGACTTTCACAATTAAATCAGAGGAAGATATGCGAGGCAACCATCTCAACAAAATTGTTGCCTCATCGTCTTTTAAAACTAGTTTAATTACCAGCTTAAAATTATTGTCTAGCAATGCCTCATGTCTTCACTGTAGCTACTTGCTAGCGCTAGTACCACTACCAACAGCGATTTTATAGTCTGGACTAATTTGATCGGCAGCCGCAGCCACCTTTGCGATCACATTTTGGGGTAGAGGAACATACCCTAATGTTGTAGCCTGTTTTTGGCCCTCAGTTAAAGCGTATTCGATCGCAGCTTCAACTGCCTTAGCTTTTGCCGCATTGGGATATTTCTTGTAAGCCAAAATCCAGGTGTAAGTGACGATGGGATAAGAATCAGCGCCTTCGGGATCGGAAATAAAGACGCGGAGATCAGGGGGTAGAGTTACTGATGCCAGAGTTTTAGAGGCTGATTCTTCAGTAGGTACAATAAACTTACCGCCTTTGTTTTCTAAAGCAGCAAACTTGAGACTATTTTGTTTGGCATAGCCGTACTCGACATAACCAATAGAACCTTGTGTTTGTTGGATTTGGGCGGTAACACCCTCATTCCCCTTCGCACCAACTCCGCTAGGCCAGTTGACAGTTTTGCCTTCACCGATTTTAGTCTTCCACTCCGGGCTAATAGCACTGAGGTGTTTTGTAAACACACCTGTTGTTCCGCTACCATCTGAACGATAAACTACTGTGATTTTCTCTTTAGGAAGCTTTGCACCTGGGTTAGCTTTGGCAATTTGAGGATCATCCCAAGAGGTTATTTTGCCCAGTAGAATATCAGCGTAAACGGCTCGTGGTAGTTTAAGTTCTGCAACATCTGGCAAGTTGTAAGCTAGCACGATGCTACCAGCAGTGACAGGCAGTAAAATAACGCCCCTATCCGCTGGCACCTTCTGGATTTCTTCATCCTTCATGGCAACATCACTGGCACCAAAGTCTACAGTCCCTTTGATAAATTGCTCAACTCCGGCACCGCTACCAACTGAGGCATAGTCAACTTGCAGATTTGGATACTTTTTGTTTAGATCAGTAAACCATGTATCATATAGTGGTGCTGGAAAAGACGCACCAGCCCCGCTTAACTTGAGATTTCCACCTAAATCTAATTTGGTTGTACTGGAGGCAGTCGTATCTGTAGCAGTGCCAGAAGGAGTATCCTTTGTGGCTGTATTCTCTGGGTTTTGCTGTCCGCCACATGCAGCTAGGCTGATTGTCAGTGCTAACACTGAAACTGAAGCTGTGAGGCGATGAATTTTTATTACACGAAAAGGTGATGGCATCGCTATCAATGTTTGGGTAACTTTTCAGGTGAGCGCCTCTAAGAATACCCCTAAAGGATTAAGCTAAAGGTAAAGGATAGGTTAACAAAGCAAAAAAAGCTTGTTTTTTTTTGATGAAGAACAAACACTCGTTTTTACTTTTGCTTGATAAAATTTATACTGCTGCTTTAGTTACACGTTACAAATAGTACCACAGTAATTTGGTTACATAAATATTGGCAATTGGCAAAACTTGATTGATAGCGTCACTTTTTGGTCAAATGATAAAAAATCTATAAAAAAATGACAAATTGTGTTATTATCTAAAGCTTAATAAATTTTAGAATTTTGTGAAAGTTATTGCTGCTTATAGGTCTAAGCAGACTTAAAGTCATAACTAAACAATCTAAGTTTATACAGTGAACTAATTTTAGATAAAGCAGAAGGAAAACTATAAATTGCCTATTTTATGGAGAGTCTGCGGAGCGATCGCTAAAAAAAGTGAATTAAAGAACTATCTTTAACAATTTGTAGCATAAATTGGCTCTGAATCTAAAAACTTAGTTTAAATACTAAATTTTGCTAACTTTACCACGTATTAGGTCAAATACCAGAATCAGACTACGCTTCAGTCAATAAAATTACAGCTATAGACACCTAAGTCATAATTAGTAAAACTGAAAAGTTACATACCAAAAAGGCAAAAAAAAATATGCTAATTCTTAGAGGTGTCAGCACAAATTTCATTTTAATACTAATGAACATCCTAGTTGCTGTTGGTTTTCCCTTTTGCCTTTTCCTGGTTGCCTGATAAATGTTTGCTGCTTCCAATCAATTACTATGGTCTATGATTGGCTTACTCCTGACAATGGGTGGTACCTTCTTAGAAGCTTATGGCATCACCTTTCCTTGGAATTGGAGTAAGCACGGAATTCAGACTTTTTCTTTAGGTGTCACTTTTCAAATTGGCGCAGTACTGTTAGTGGGCTGTTTAGGGGGCAAAAATGCCGGTGCGCTCTCGCAAATTGCCTATTTAGTGATGGGGTTAACCTTATTACCTGTATTTGCCGATGGAGGTGGTATTGGTTATGTTAAGCTGTCTCAGTTTGGTTATCTACTAGGCTTTATTCCTGGAGCTTGGATTTGTGGCTTAGTTGCCTTTAAAGCTAGACCTCGACTAGAAACTCTCGCCTTTAGTTGCATCTGTGGCTTGTTAACTCTGCATCTATGCGGTATTAGTTATTTGATTATTAGCTATATTTTTCAGTGGAAAGGCACAGAAAATCTACCTTTGATGCAAGCAATCCTCAGATACTCTTGGTTTGCAATACCAGGGCAATTAAGTGTGGTCTGTGCCGTTACTGTAATAGCATATATATTGCGTCACTTAATGTTTTATTAGTCATCAAGAGGCTAGAGGCTAGGGGCAAGAAATTTACAATTTTCTCATCCCCTAGTCCTTAGTCCTTAGTCCTTAGTCTCTAGCCCCTAGTTTCATGCGTTTAAAAAACCGCCTTTTCTGGATTGCTGCCTTTATAGCTTTTTTCCTAGACCAAATAACAAAATACTGGGTGGTACAAACCTTCAGTTTGGGGCAAACACTACCACTCTTAACTGGAATATTTCACTTCACCTATGTTACTAACACTGGTGCCGCCTTTAGTCTGTTAAGTGGGAAAGTAGAGTGGTTGCGCTGGCTATCTTTAGGAGTGAGTTTGGTATTGATAGCGTTGGCCTTGTTTGGCCCAACATTAAATTTATGGGATCAGTTGGGCTATGGCTTAATTTTAGGTGGAGCTATGGGCAACGGTATTGATCGCTTTGTTTTAGGACATGTCGTTGATTTTCTTGATTTTCGCCTGATTAGCTTTCCTGTATTTAATGTGGCAGATTCCTTTATTAGTATTGGTATTGTTTTCCTGTTAATTGCTTCCTTCCAAAAAACACCAACTTCAACTGGCAGGTTGGATTAAACTATTAAGCCTGGGATGATTAATCCCAGGCTATTAATTACTGAAACCATAGCTCAGTCCTATATGCAAAGACTTGATTTATGGGTTACAGAGATTTGGATTTATATCCTACACCAGTTTTCATAACTGGTGCAGAAAGTCAAGATGCACAGGCGATCGCTGATGGTAAATTAGTATGTCAAACGTATCCAGCTTTTAATTTATTTACCTGTGGTAGGAGCAGGAGATGGAGTACTGGGAGAGCTGGCACCTGGTTCTGTAGGATTGCCAGGTTCAGATGGGGTAACAGTTCCTGGTGCTGGAGTTAAGTTGCTAGGAGTGCCAGGTTCAGTTGGGGTAACAGTTCCTGGTTCGGTACTGCTGCCAGGAGTGCCAGGTTCAGATGGGGTAACGCTTCCTGGTGGAGTTAAGTTGCTAGGAGCGCCAGGTTCCGCTGGAGTAGTTCCTGGTGCAGGGGTGCTTTGGGGAGTTCCACTGTCAGGTGGGGTAACGCTTCCTGGTGGTGTAGTGCTATCGGGAGGAGTAATGTTACTCGGTGTAGTTTCTGCTGGTACTGTAGTGCTACCAGGAGCAGTGCTAGGTGTGGTTTCTGCTGGTGCTGTAGTGCTACCAGGAGCCGCGCCAGGGGTCAATGCTGTACCGCCAGGACAGCGAGAGTTAAGCGGAAAATACTCGCACAGAATTTTCATCCCTTCTGGCGACATCTTGATTTCCGTTGGTGCGCTAGTGGAGTCGCTACTGGATTGGGCTATGGGGGATTTACTGGATTCGGCTACGGCAATATTAGTGGTTAGAGCCAAAGATAGAGCTGTACCAATCAGGGTCAGAGATTTTCCCATCATTATGAAATTTACCTCAACGGAACACTCGGCCCATTAAAACAGATAATAAGATTTAGAAAATCTTCCTAAATGAATATATTTAAGTTTGTTGCAGAACATGTGGATATGTAAAATTGGTAAAAATTAAATCTGTTGTTTATTAGTAACTAGTGTTTATAAATACAAGTTTCAAATTTATACTTGTAGTCATTGAACTAAAATGAGTAGATAAAATAAGCCTTTAGAAAGGAGAAAAAATTTTATTTCTCTGTAGTTCAGTGATAAAAATAACATTTTAGCTCTGATTAAGAGGTAATGTTCAGTATAAATTAGAGCAAAAAGTCCCGTATAGCTAATTTATGCTTTGGCTTATGAGTAAAATGATGAAAGACTAACATCTAAAATTTTAATTCGCCCCATTCTTCACTAAAAAGTGTGATGTGAATAGCCGATGAGTTCTCCCCAACCCCCTCACAAGCCACAAACGTTAATTGGTCAACTGACTCAAGCAGTCCATACTATCCAAGCTAGGGTTGATTTTTCCAAACTGGCGCTCAAGCCTAATGCCAAAGTACCGGAACTCTGGGTACAGGATGCGGGGGCGGATAAAGCAGAGGTATATCCACTGTTGGGCGATCGCTATATTCTCGGTCGTAGTTCCAAATCCAGCGATATCGTCGTCCGTAACCCCGTTGTCAGCCAAATTCACCTATCGCTATCGCGGAATTCTACTCAGCGCACACCAGTTTTCGTCATCAAAGACGAAAACTCCACCAATGGCATTTATCGCGGCAAGCGTCGTGTTAATTCCCTAGAACTACGTCATGGCGATATTCTGACTCTGGGTCCCCCAGAACTCGCCGCTTCTGTGCGATTGCAATACGTCGATCCACCAGCCTGGTATGTCAAAGCTGCAAGTTGGACAGCTTATGGTGTTGGTGGTGTCAGCGCCTTATTCGCTTTGGTAATTGGCGTAGAATGGCTGAAATTTTCAGTTAGACCCCTACCTACAGCTACACGCGCTCCAGTAGTTGTTTACGCTCGTGATGGAGCCACCCCTCTAAGAGAGCCTCGAACTATCTCCCATGTAGATATGAAGCGTTTAGAGGAATTTGGCCCTTATTTGCCATCTGCCGTAGTAGCTTCAGAAGATAGTCGTTATTACTGGCACTTTGGGGTTGACCCTCTGGGGATTTTACGAGCCGTGTTGATCAATAGCCGTAGCGGAGATGTGCAGCAAGGAGCCAGCACTGTTACGCAGCAAGTTGCCCGCAGTTTGTTCCGGGAATATGTAGGTAGACAGGACACCCTTGGACGCAAATTACGGGAAGCAGTTGTCGCCCTGAAGTTAGAAACCTTTTACAGCAAAGATGATATTTTGCTGATGTACTTAAATCGGGTTTTCTTGGGGGGAGATACCTCTGGCTTTGAGGATGCAGCCCGGTATTACTTTGAAAAGCCAGCTAAAGAATTAACTTTGGCAGAAGCAGCAACTTTGGTAGGAATTTTACCTGCTCCCAACGCATTTGATTTTTGTGGAGATGGGCCAAATAAGCTAGAAGCAGCTGAATACCGGAATCGCGTGATTAAGCGGTTGCTGGAGATGGGCAGAATTAAACCTGAAGATGCGAACCGAGCTAGACGTTCCACTGTTCAAGTTAGTCCTAAAGTTTGTGAACAGCAAGCTAAGACGATCGCTCCTTATTTTTACAGTTACGTCTTCTCTGAACTTGAATCAATCTTGGGCGAGGGAGCCGCAAACGAAGGGAATTATATCATTGAAACCCAGCTTGATCCTGCGATACAGAGCCAAGCTGAATCAGCGTTGCGGAATTCAGTCAACAATAGTGGTGGAAATTTTAATTTTTCTCAAGGGGCTGTAGTAACTCTTGACTCCAGTACAGGTGGCATCCTGGCAATGGTAGGTGGAACTGATTACAAAAAAAGTCAGTTTAATCGCGCTGTTCAAGCCAAAAGACAACCAGGTTCCACCTTTAAAATATTTGCTTACACCGCCGCTATTCAACAGGGAATTTCAGAATCAAAAAGTTATTCTTGCGCCCCTTTAAATTGGCAAGGCTTTACTTACAAACCCTGTCGTGCTGGTGCAGACACTAGTTTAAATATTGCTACTGGACTTGCTCTTTCAGAAAATCCCATCGCCCTAAGAGTTGCAAGAGAAATCGGGCTGAATAAAGTAGTGGCGATGGCTCAGAATTTGGGAATTAAGTCAAACCTCGATCCGGTTCCTGGCTTAGTACTCGGTCAAAGTGTGGTCAATGTTTTGGAAATGACTGGTGCTTTTGGCTCTATTGGTAATCGTGGAGTGTGGAATCCTCCCCATGCGATTAACCGAATTTTAGACAGTGGTGATTGCAGCGATCGCAATGATATCAAAACCTGCCGTGTAATCTACTCCTTCGACCAAGATCCAGATGCTAACAAACGAGTTCTGTCAAATGGTGTAGCCGATGAGATGACAAGTTTGATGCGTGGTGTCATCACCAGAGGTACCGGTCGTAGCGCTGCCATTGGACTAGGAGAAGCTGGTAAAACAGGCACGACTGATAAAAACGTTGACCTATGGTTCATAGGTTTTATCCCAAGTCGGCGACTTGTAACTGGTGTTTGGCTGGGAAACGACAACAATTCCCCCACATCCGGTAGCAGCGCTCAAGCCGCTCAGTTGTGGGGAAATTATATGCGGCGGATTACAAGGTAAATGGGAATTGGGAATTGGGCATTGGGCATTGGGAACTATTGATCATTTATTGATCAATGGAATTTTGTGAGAAGACCTGATTTTGAGGACTTAGAAGTTTATCAACTTGCTGAAAAGCTGGCTAATGAAATTTGGCGTATTGTTAAAGAATGGGACAATTTCACTAAAGATACACTAGGCAAGCAAATTGTTCGGTCTGCTGATAGTGTTTGTGCGAACATCGCAGAAGGTAGAGGTAGGTACAACTATCAAGACAATCGACGTTTTGTCAAGATTGCTAGAGGGTCTTTGTATGAAACTATCAGTTGGCTGAGGTTAGCCTATGCTAACCTGAGTTCGGGATAAGAAATCCTCAAAAGCCTTGAATTATCGTTGTTCGGTCTAAAGCTCTGTTTTCATCTATTGTCAATAAGACATATTGCTGAGATTAGTTTCATTTGTGAACCTTATTGACAAAATGATTCCACTTTTATCCCTGCTTTGATCAATTCCAGTTTTATTCAATCCTGACAGAATAAGCTTTTTAGCTTCTGGCTTAACCCGAACTCAGGTTATGCTAGACAATTATTGACAAACGGACAGGTAAGTAAATTTAAACCAATTCTTGATGAACTCTTACCC
>NZ_JADEXU010000019.1 GCF_015206895.1 Nostoc sp. LEGE 12450
GGGGAATTGGGAACTTTACTGAGCGCAGTCGAAGTATGGAGAATTGGGAATTGGGCATTGGTTATTATCCTTGTCTCCCTCATCTCCACAATTCCTAACTCCTAACTCCCCACTCCCTATTTTTAATGACCATTGTTTTGTATTAATTCAGACTTGGCTCTGCTTCTATAGCGTTTAGATACTTCTTGTTCCGGGTCGATACCTTCAAAGGTAGGGGGTAGCCAAACTCGGAGAAATAGTAGTACTCCCAGGACTAATAAAAAGGCACAAGTTGCTAAAACTTGACTCCAACTTGTTTCTAGAACACCTTTAACAATGACTTCTCGCAAAGCAGAAACGATGGAAACTTCAACAGCTACCCCAATAGATACTCGATGTTCTTGCAAGTAAATAATCAACAATCGGAATAGCTCAACTAATATGAGCAAAAAGAGAATATCGGCAGTAACAGCATGAAAATCTAAAGGTGGAAGTAAGGAGAGAAACATATCTCTCACCTGAAGCACCATGAAGCTAAATAAACCGATACACAAACAAATCACAATCACATCTTGGATAAATTCCAAGGTTCGCACAACGCGCCCACGGTTGATTTCGTACATCGTAATCGGAGTATTTTCAGCAGATTTATACATAATTTTTTGGGAGTTGTAGAGACGCGATCCATCGCGTCTGTGTGGGGTAGGGGGCAGGGGAGCAGCACTTCGACTACGCTCAGTGACCAGGAGCAGGGAGCAGGGGAGCAGGGGGAGACTAAGAAATAACTAATGACCAATGACAAATGACAAATGACCAATTAGTAATGATTGCCAATTTTGCGGTGATGGGCGGCGGTAAGTGCATCTAACTTGGAAACCCTTCCAGTTTGGACTGTGCTATAAATTACCCAATGATCTCCACAATCCATACGGCTAGTAATTTCACATTCCATGTAAGCCAGGGCTTCAGCTAAAACGGGCGATTCATTTTTAGCTGGATATGTTTTCACTCCAGCAAATCTATCTGCGCCAGGAGCAAAACGCTTCAGGAAATGTTTCATTAATCCTTGATATTTGCCTTCTTCTAAAACGTTTAGAACGAAGCGATCGCCAACGTGCATCAAAGATTCAATTGCCCGATCCCTGGATACTGCGATCGCAACTCCTAAAGGCTCAAGACTCGCTTGTGTCACCCAAGAAGCCAACATTGCACTCTGAATTTCTCCTTTTTTGGCAGTGATAATATACAATCCTGTGGTAATCCGCCCTAAAGCCTTCTCTAGCTCAGTATTGATAGATTTGATTTGTTTAATGGTGCGATCGCGGTTCAACCATTGACCCAAATCTGTACCCGCTTCATCACAAAGCTGTTCCGTTGCTTGGGTAGGGATTTCCTTAACTAAAATAGGTGGAAAGGCTTCAGTTAATCCCAGTTCTTGAAACTTATTGCGTAAAGGATAAATAGGTTCATCTTCTCCACCTCCCGACTCTAATAAACCAATTGCCTGCTTTTTGTGAACAGCAGCTAAAATAGTGCTTAAAGAAGCTTGAGCCATCACCGAAGATTGGGGTGGCATTGCAATTACTAAACCAGAAGATTGTGCAACTAATTCTCGAACTTCTTGAGGTTCAGAACTATTGAGAGGAAATAATTCTACTGCTACGCCTGTTTTCGCGCATCCATGAGCTATAGTACGGACTAACTGCTCGCTATGCCCGTAATCTTCAACATAAAATAGAGCCACTAAAGTCTCTGTTTTTGCTTGTTCTAAACTCCAGTTTTGATACCGTCCGAGCCATTCTGGAATATAGTGTTGTAATAAAGGCCCATGTCCCGTAGCAACTGTTCCTATTTCTAACTTTTCAATCCGCTTTAAAGCTGCCAAAACAGAACGGGCATTGGGACCCATGAGACAATCATAATAATATTGAAAATCTTCCTCAAGTAAGGTGATATTTTCATCATAAGTGTGGTCATCACAATAGTGCATTCCAAACACATCACAGGTGTAAAGAGTGCTAGTTTTGTGGTCATAAGTAAAGATTGTGTCAGGCCAGTGTAAGTTAGGTGCAGAGATAAATTCTAATTCGTGTCCGTTACCTAAATCTAATCGCTCTCCACTTTTCACCTGCCTTGAATTAAAGGGCTGGTGAACCATATTTTCTAAAAATTGAATAGCTACTTTAGCACCGACAACAGTAATGGAGGGAGCTAATTGCAAAATATTTTTTACTAAGCCACTATGATCGGGTTCCGTATGGCTAATAATCAAGTAATCTATTTTAGTCGGATCAATTAATCCCACAAGTATTTCAAGATATAATTGCTCAAACTTACGGTGAGATGTATCAACTAAGGCAACTTTTTCTCCCTGAATTAAAAAAGAATTATAAGTCGTACCATTTCGTAAACCAAACTCGACATCAAAACGTTCTCTATCCCAGTCTAAACAACGAATAGCAGTTGTTTGAGGAGCAATTTCAACAGTTTCTACTGTCAAACGTCCTGGGTTGGGAGTAACTTGAGTGGGCTGTATGAGTGCAACCATTTGTTTTCTCCAAAAAGATTGTTATCTGAAGCGAGCGTTATGTCTCTTATATTTACCTGAAATACTCAATTAGTAAAATGCCAATTTCTAAAGCTAATCATCAGAAAGTTTTATTCATTATTTAGATGGATTTACCATTGAATTGCTCAATGTTTATCATTACTTTTATCTTCAATAATGAATGTGAGAAGATGTAAATAATCAGTTAGAATGATTTCGCATGTCTGTAATATTTTTTCCACCTCCCATACAACAAATCAACAGCGAAATCATCCGTAGCGCTGGTGTGGATGTGTATGTACTACGCCTGGATCTCATGCACCCGTGGGTTAACGGCAATAAGTGGTTCAAGCTGAAATACAATCTTTTAGAGGCCAAGGAGAAAAATTTCACAACGCTGCTTACTTTTGGCGGCGCTTATTCCAATCACATCTATGCAACTGCGGCGGCAGGTAATCTTTTCGGTTTTCGTACCATCGGCATAATTCGTGGGGAGGAGAGGCTACCACTAAACCCGACGCTGAGTTTTGCTGTACAACAGGGTATGCAGCTTGTGTACATGAACCGCGAAATGTATCGACAGCGCAACACACCAGTGGTAGAGGAATATCTGCAACAACGCTTCGGTGAAGTATTTATCATTCCCGAAGGCGGGAGTAATTTAAATGGTGTGCGCGGCTGTATGGAGATCATTGGTGATGCGATGTCTACTGCGGTCACTGAGCGCAGCCGAAGTGCTGGCTACGCCTACGCATTTGATCATATATGCGTAGCCTGCGGTACAGCTACCACACTGACTGGTATTGCCCTTTCATTGCATCAAGGACAAAGAGCGATCGCTTTTCCCGTTCTGAAAAATGGGGCATTTCTTGCACAAGAAATCGAAAGTCTGCTGACAAATTACCTCGCCTCTGATTTACCCACACCATCTAACTCTCCCGCTTCCTGGGAATTGGTATGTGATTACCACTTTGGCGGCTATGCAAGGGTGAACGATGAGTTACTACTGTTCAGCCAACAGTTCACACAGGAAAATGGTATACTTCTTGATTACGTATATACCGCCAAAATGTTTTACGGAGTAATGGATTTACTAAAGCAGGGGTTTTTTGGTAAAGGCGATTCGTTGCTGTTGGTACACACAGGAGGCTTACAGGGCAACGTTGGCATGGAAGGAAGATTGCAGAGAGTTTCTAAAATCTGAGTTGCCACTTAATTAAATATCAGCTAGCTTTGTATGGAATTTTACTAAAATCAGTTAAATTCACACGCCAGTCTTGATATTTACTCAAAGTTAGGTAAGGTTAATTCTATGTTTACATCTACTGAACGTATTAAACCGGACGCTCAAACTATTGCTCTTTATTTGGAAAATCTTCTATTAAACAAGTATCAAATTCCAACTTTCCAAAGAGATGTTGTCTGGGAGAAAGAAAATGTTAAAAAACTTTGGGATAGTATCTATAAGTTTTACCCTTTAGGAAGTATTCTAATTTGGAAAACTAACACTAAGTTAGAGAGTCATAGGGAAATAGGTGGTATAAAATTTGCTGACAATTTTCACTCTAATGAATACCAATACATTTTAGATGGACAACAAAGAACAACTTCTCTATTAACATCAATACATGGGGGTAAGGGTAAAATTTCTAATAACGAAAACTTTGATTCAACACTATATATAGACTTAACTGTTCAACTTACTGATGCAACTGATGACACAAGCTATGCAAAAAGGTTTTTGTTTTGGGACGAAATCGATGATAAAGATGGTCAGCTAAAAACAAATATTGGTAAAAAACAACGTTATCAAGATAAACTAATTATCAAGTTAATAGATATAATTAAAGATTATGGGAAAATAGAAAGAAATATTTATGTAAGTGTTAATGGAGAATTTGATCATCCTTACATGCAACAATTGAGGAGAATTAGGGAGGTTTTTGCTAATTACAAAATTTCCTTTATTGAATTACGGGGTATTGAAGTTGCGGAAGTTTGTCAAATATTTGAGCGGATTAATCAAGCTGGCAAACCCTTGGATATCTTTGATATTGTAGTTGCAAAGACTTTTCGTTCTGAAGATAAGACAAATAATATCCCTGGGTTCTATCTTCGTGAATTATTTGATAAATTTAAAAAAACTATTTCTAGTAGTCAATATGCCAGTATTGATAATTGGACATTACTCCAAATGCTAGCTGTAGTGGTAAAACTTGAATTTCTTGAAGCTGGGATACAAAATATTACTGATATGTATTTTAATAAACTAAAAACAGAACATATTGAAGCTGTATGGTCTAATTTTAAAATAGCCGTTGCTAAAACTTTTGATTTCTTTGATAATATTTTGCATATTAAAGGTGGAAGATTAATCCCTTACCGATATTTATACCTGACTATTACAGCATATTTTTATCGGAATGATAAACCAGATTATAGTTTTTTAAATAAATATTTTTGGTATTATAGTTTTCATAATGCAGATTTACTAACAAACACTACTCACCTCTGGGAACATATATACTTTGTTAATCAACAAAAGGCTAATACTACTTACTCATTCAATAAATTTGATATTGATAAGAATTCGATAAGAAAATCTTTCTACAGTTATAGAGGTCGCTTATCCAGAGCAATACTATCACTTTATGCAAACCACAAGCCGCAAGATTGGGCAAAACCTCATAGAGATGTTTTGTCTAATGTTTATTATTTGCTAACAGATAAACCTAACTTGCACCATATATTTCCAGTTAACTTTATTAAACAGAGTGGTATTGCTAGTCAAATAGAATGTGACAGCTTGATGAATATTGCCTATCTTTCTCAAATAACTAATTTGAAAATTAGCGATAAAAATCCATTAGATTATCTCAAAGAATATGACGATCCTACTTTAGAAGCAGTGCTACGCTCTCATCTTATACCAACTACTATTCTTGAATGGTCAAGGGCCGATGCACTTCCTGAAAATGCCCTAAGCATTTTTATTGAAGAAAGGATAAACCTCTTATTAGAGGCTTTGAGGTTGAAGTTAGAGGGGATTGAATTTAATGTTTTTGATATGGGCAATCGCACCGATAATATTTATCCCTAAATAAACGATTTTCCATAAAAGAGGCATTGCTGGGTGAAAAAATGAATTTGCTCGACACACTCGCTCATCTGTGCGAGATATTCATACTTTTATTCAGCAACACCTAAAGAGTTATTTCACTTTGTTGCTACGCCGATAATATGAGGACTGACGATCGGCAATTGTGCATCAAATCGCTCATAGTTCACGCTAGAAAAACCAGCATTTTCTAAAGCAATCAAGGTTTCTCTATCTGGATGACAACCATCACCTATCACTTTCCAAATCGGACAAATTGCGCTTTGTACTTCTCGCAATACAGTTCCTTTAGATGCAGCGACATGTTCAATAAATAAGAAGCGTCCACCTGGTTTGAGTACTCTTAAAATTGCCTGTAATGTATAATCTATATTCGGCACCGAACACAAAACTAAGGTACTAACAACAGTATCTATGCTGTTATCTTCAGCATCTAACCATTCAGCATTACCAATTCTGAGATCGATATTTAAGCCTAGTTTTTTAGCTTGTTTTTGAAGATAGGAGTGCATGTGGGGGTTTGGCTCGATTCCTATCCAGTGAATATCTTTAGGGTAGTAGGGTAGGTTAGGGCCTGTTCCTGGGCCGATTTCTAATACTTTACCTTGGAGATTAGCAAAAAGAGAACGTTTGCGATCGCCGACGATTTTATCATACGTGCTGCTACTTTGAGCTATTATCCAGGCAAAGAAACGTTTATCAAAGTTGGCATAAATCTGATTTGGTGAATCTCCAATAATTTGGTTTACAGTCATCATCTACTTCCTAAATTTTGAGGCTATAAATTAGTGTGGCAAGCAACTATTTATAGTCTTAAGGTACGATAATTTATGCTTCTTTTACCTCACCCATTTGATTCACCTGATTGGGTGATTTTAATCAGTATACATAGGTAGCAACTTACCGCAACCTACCACAGAAATAGGAAAAGTGCAGAACAGAAGTAAAATTTGCTATATAGCAATCCTAAATGAATGAGTCGTCAAAATGTCCAATTATTCTCTCTGCATTCTCTGCGCCTCTGCGGTTAATTTCTTTTTATAAATAATTTATGAATACAAAAATAGCAAAAAGCGTTCCGCAATTGGGAACGCTATCTTTTAGTAAATTCTGTTAAGGTAATATGAATTAGAGTTGAAAATTGCTAGTTGATAAAATTAGGCATGAAGATTTGCTTGTTCCTGTAACCAAGGATCTACAGGTTGTCCATCTTTGCGGCGTAATTCAATTTCCACTACCATCACTTCTTTTGAACCTGGAGGTGCGGGTTTTTTATGGAAAAGAATGTCATAATCTTCTGGATTATGTTTGCGTTCTTTCAACCATTCTTGTACCTTGGTTGTGGCGAAAAATGATTGCCCTTGCTCAAACATTCGGGTAATCTGCAATTGCAGTGTATAAGGATTTAGCCTACCCATTTTCTACCACCTTTGTTAAGTAAATTTTAGAACAAGCAATCTGTTTACTTTAGATAATCTAATGTTAGTGCGAAGTACGCACACCTGACACTTCACCTATAGGTGCAAATTCCAGTTTCAACACCCTAGCATCTGTAGCAACAAAGCCCGAAGGTATTTCGGTATATGGTCTAATAAAGTCTTGATACTCCTGCAATCTGTCTTCCATAGGTTAATAAATTCTTATTTGTGTTGCTTTAGTTCTCGCCGTCTTTGGCAGTAGTTTGACCTTAGTAATGTTATAATAGTACTTCACAAAAAATAATGTTAAAAACTTGACTGCACCCCAGCACTAAAGTTTTACGTACACGAAGAGACGAGGGAATAGATTAGTTAAGGATTATTCAGAATTTCCCAGTATCTCTATAACATTTCACTACTTAATTCTGTTATAGATTGGAAAGAGGCACGCCGCTTCAAAAACTGACCAACAGACTGAAAATGGTTGTTATGAAGAGCAAAAATCAAGCTGTTTTCGCTTTAATTGTAAAAAGTACTATTGTTTTTTTACCCTTATTATTACCCGTTGGAATTGCCAGTGGGCAATCTGCACCATCACCTTCCCCAGCGCTAACCCAGACTTCGGTGTTGTCGAATCAGGAACGGGAAGAATTAACACGACTACGAGCAGAAAAGCGAATTCAACAGCAAGTCCAATCTGATTTTAATAGCGCTTTTAGTCGTACAACTATTTTACTCAATGTCTGGCTAGTTATATTAAGCCTATTTCCAGTCGCAATTATTGCTTTATTTTGGCTACTGCGACGGGTGATAATCCGTGAAATTGTTGATAGAGCGATGCAACAATTACAGGGAATGGAAAAATTACAAAATCAGCTATCCACCGTTAAACAAGAGGCTGAAAATGTTATTCAAGATGCTAAAAAAATAAATTATGAACTAGAACAGGAAACGGTTAGCTTACAACAAAAGATTAAAAGCGAACAAGAAAATTTATCTACCCTAAGATCGGAACTAGATTTAGCTAAATCACAGGTATTAAGTAGATTAGAAACTCAACTCAAAAAATCTCAAGAAAATATAGAAAGTTTAGAGTCACATTTTGCTACTGTTGTATCTAAATTAGAGCTTGATGCTCAACAACAAAGAGATGTAGCGCTGGAAAATCTAGGAAATTTAGCATCCGTTCTGACACAAGAATTGTCTAATTTAAAGTTAGGCGTACAACAACAGCAAGAGCTAGCCGTTGCTGATTTACAAGGATCAAGGTCTGAGTTCATATCTCAACTTTCTGGATGGCAGTCTGATGCTCAAAAGCAAAAGGATATAGTTTTTGAAAATTTGGCTAATTTGCAGTCAGAATTTGCCAATCAATTATCAGAATTGCAAGTAGATACTCACGACAAAAAAGAGAACGCATTTGAGAGTTTAGGAAAGTTAGATAATGAATTGAAATCTCAGTTATCAGAACTACAGGCGGATGCTCAGGAGCAAAAAAATAAAATTATTGAAAGTTTAGCAGCATTACAGTCAGAGTTTGCTGAACAACTATCTGAATTACAATTAGATGCTCAAAAGCGCAAAGAGTTAATTATTGAAAATTTAGAAAAATCTGGTTCTGAATTTAATTCGCAATTTTCAGAATTACAATGGAATGCTCAACAACAAAAAATTCTCATTTTGGAGAAGTTAGAAAGATTAGAAACTGAGTTTGTCTCTCAACTCTCTGAGTTACAATTGGATGCCGAAGAAAGAAAGGATCTTATTCTTCAAGAACTAACTGAAATTACACCTGAATCTATCTTAGAGGCGGTGAATCATGAAGTTAAGGAAGAAAAAGAAATAGAGGAACAGCCACAACAACCAGATTTGACTGCTGAGGAGTATGTAAAAGAGGGAGATGAGCTGTTTTCTAAAAGGCGCTATGAAGATGCGATCGCAGCTTACAACCAAGCGGTTAAAATCCAACCTGATGAACCTGTGGCTTGGTTAAAACGAGGTCTAACTCTCGGAAGGTTGAAACGCTACAAAGATGCGATCGCATCCTACGAGCGAGCTATTCAGATTCAACCAGATTACCATCAAGCTTGGTGCGATCGCGGCGTTGCTTTTGGGAAATTACAACAGCATCAGCAAGCCTTTGCTTCATTTGAGAAAGCTACACAAATCAAGCCTGATGATGCAGTTGCTTGGTTAAATTGCGGTCTTTCTCTCGTAGCATTGGAAAAATACGAAGAGGCAATAGTGCCTTTTGATAAAGCGCTGGAATTCCAACCCAATTCTCCCAAAATCTGGGATAAACGCGGTTATACCTTGGTAAGATTGGGACGCGATGATGAAGCGATCGCTAGTTTTAACAAAACTTTAGAAATTAAGCCAGATTATGCCAGTGCCTATTACAACAAAGCAGCCTGTTACGCACTACAAAGACAAGTTGAACTATCTCTGGCAACTCTGAAACAAGCAATTGAACTTGATCCCAGGTATAAAGAAGACGCAGCAACTGACCTAGATTTTGATGATATTGCCGATGATGAGCGCTTTAAGCAGTTAGTTGCAGAGTAGAAAGTTATTTGTCATTTGTCATTTGTTATTGATTCTTCTCCCTCATCTCTCCACTCCCCATATCTGGCGGATTTGGTTCGCTAGACATCGCTTTGAGTTTAGATGTAAAAGACTCAGAGCGATCGCTTTTTTCTGGGGTAAATTGACCAATCGGGGCATGAATAGCAGCAGGTGGAAGCAGTTTTGGCTGTCGTTGATGATGGTTTGGTGGTGAGGGAGGCGATGAACTTTCTTGTAAAGTTTGCCTTTGGCTAACAGCAGAGGATAGCTGAAGGGTTGCCGAAGAAGCAAATTTTCCAGAAAGGGGAGATTTGAGAACAGTTTTATTGTCCCTAGCTTCCTCTTTGGCTTCTTCTTCAACTAAAGATGTCTTTTGTTCGTAACTTTTCAGTTGTAGAGTTGCAGTATTGCTTTTTTGATAGCCATTACGAATCTTCGCAGGTGGTAATTGAGGACTCGTGACTCTCTCTACAATGGGGTTTTTCTTGACTAACGGTAGGCTGGGAGCAGGCGATGAGGTTAAACTTTGGGGAAATTTGCTACAAATCATGCGTTCAAATTCCATATTGAAATGATATGTAGCTTGATCCCGGCGCTGCCAAAATACTAAAATTTGCTGCACCGAAACTGCTTTATAACGGCCTTGATATAGTGCCTCAATTACTGCCAGGTGTAGCCAATTCAGAGGGTATTGCGTTTGCCAACGTTCAACTAGCTCATTGGCACTATAGCCACTGAGATCAAAACTATAATTAATTAATAAAGCGATCGCCAAGTTGGCAGAAGTATCTGGGAGTGTTGTTAACATGGGGCTATTAGCTTTCGGCAATAGGTCTTAAGATTCTTCACCCATCGCATATTAGCCTAGCGTGCTTTTAACTACATGGTTTTTTTTCCAATGAGTACAAAGCCGATAAGCAGTGTTTCCTATTCTACTTGTCAACTTCTAGAATGCAACCCTACATAGAATGATTTAATCGCAGATGTTCGTCCAATGGCAACTAATGCTTGATAAACCATTGCTGCAACTTCGCCGCGTGTAGCCAAACGTAAAGGTGCAAGTAGTTGGGGATCTGGGTAATTAACGATGATTTTTTGTTGTGTAGCAGTGGCTACGGCTTTTCGGGCGTAGTCGGGAATGGTATGCCGATCGCTATATATTTCTAAAATATCGCTATCAATAGCTGCTAGTCCCAGTCCGTTTACTAGGGAGACAATCACCTGTAGCCGTTGGACATGTTGATCGGGGCGAAAAGTGCGATCGCTAAATCCGCCAACAAAGCCACCGCTAGCCGCCACTTGGATAGCGCTATAAGCCCAAAAATCCTTGGGTACATCCGTAAAATCGGGTGCTGAGATTTTGGGAAATGGGTTAAAGGCGATCGCTACCAGAGATGCATACTGGGCACGAGTCATGGGTTGATCTGGCTGGTAGCTACCATCGGCAAAACGATGAGTTAAATCCATGCTTACTAATGCCTGGATAAATGGTTCTGCCCAATGTGCATCTAGTTGAACAGGCGCGGGGAGTTTTTGAGATGGGGATGGTGCCGGAGCGTCAGATAAATTAGTGCTAACCGCTACTGGATTGGCTGGGATCAATTCTGCCAAGCCCTTGACTAGAGAAGGATTCAAATGATTACCTACGGAAATTAGCTTTTGTTTAGTAGCATTATACAAATCAAATTCACTATTATCACGAAAAATATTATCAGCAGAATCTTGGGTATTGCCTAAGTCAGGAATTGCATTGCCATTGACTAATAGACCACCTTGGGTATTTTTAGTAATGAGATTTTGACGCAGCACGGGTTGGGCGTTGCGAGAAAGTGCGATCGCGGTACGATTTTCTGATAACTTGTTATTTGCGATCGTCGGAGTAGCAAAGTCACTAATTGCTATACCTAAAGGGTTTCTTTCAAATAAATTCCGCAGTACTTCTCCCTGGCTATGACCTGCTATCACCAACCCGCTAGCAGTATTTTGCACAAATATGTTATCTAAAATTTCGGGTTTGGCAGTGCCAGTGGTAAACACACCTTCCCGCCCACAGTCCCTCAAAGTATTATTTGCTAAAGTAGGTACAGCCGATTCAATCCAGATACCAGTACCTTTAGCTGAGGGATTAGTGACAGTCACACCTAAAAGACTGGCATCATCTAGCAAGAGCAGCGTAATATTTTGTATACCAAAGCTGGGACTTTCATACTCGCCACTCCCGGAAATTACAATCCCTGCACCTTTATTAGCTTCGTTACCCACCAATGTTGCTCCTTCAGGGATAATCAGTGGGAACACCTCACCATTAGCAGCGCTGTAAGTCCCCGGCTCAAGATGAATTATCGTCGGGATTTTGGTTATTTTTAAGGCACGGGTGAGGCTTTTAAACGGACTCAACCGTGAACCAGTATTGGTATCATTCCCTGTCATAGGGTTGATATAGAGTGTGACGACGAGGGTAGAGTTCACCATTGATAGTTGAGAGTCAATTGTTTTAATTATGACAATCATAAATAACACTACTTGTAGCAAACTTTTTGAAAGTAGTATGACTGTGTATAGAAAATATATCCACGTTACTTTTTCTTGCAAGCAGATAATCTCTACACACAAGTTATAGACTCTCATGCAACATTCCGAGTTCTCATCTCGGTCTTTGGTATTCCTAGGTTAAAAGACCACGTTTATCACCCTGAACATCTGAGGGAGGAGTTAAAAGACTTCTTGCAGAAGTCGGGAAAAGGGGAAGGGGAAAGGGGGAAAGGTTTTGTATTTTCCCCTTCCCCTTTAACCTTTTCCCTTTTCCCAGCTCTTGCAAAAAGCACTTTTGCAAGAGGTCAAAAGAAGGTTTATCCTCAAAAATCAGGTTTGAATTTTTGGCACAACGATTCTATTTGGCACTACTAACTCTATAACTGCGTCAAGCGTCTTGCAGCTAAATTACTGTATCAGTTTTCCTGGTGTAGCAATTTAACGTTTATATGGAATGAAATTTAAGCAATTAGTAACCAGAAGTAATGACAACTCAGTTTTGGGAAAAAAGCATAGGAATTAATGCGACTCTAACCAACTTACTATTAAACCCTGTGCGTAGATGCTTACTTTTATGCCGCAGCAAGTTACGTAAAGCGCCTGATGGAGTTGCGCCTAGTCGCCAGACATCGCCTTTCATTCATCAAGGTTGGTGGCTTTTAAGGAAGCGTCTGCTGCCATTATTATTTTTGATATCATTCGTTGCTGTATTCCTACTCAACAGCTTTGCTCCTGCTATTGCCCAACTGCCTCCTCAACCTCGTCAAGAAATTCGGGGGGTGTGGCTCAGTGGTAACGATTTTAGCGTTTTCCGAAATCGCTCCAAGGTGCAAGCAGCCATGAGCCAACTACGAAAGTTAAACTTTAACACTGTTTATCCAGTGGTGTGGAACGATGGCTATACACATTACCCCAGTGCCATCATGCAAAAAATGGGTATTCCCTTCTTCTTCAAGGGAGCAGATGGACAAGATGTGATTGCAGACATTATCAGCCAAGCCCGCAGAGAAGGACTACTAGCAATACCTTGGTTTGAATTTGGTTTCATGGTTCCCTTAACTTCAGAACTTGCATCCCAGCATCCAGATTGGCTGACACAAAAGCGGGATGGGACTCAAACTTCAATTAGTGCTGCGGGTGAAGTAGCGTGGTTGAATCCGTTTCACCCCGAAGTGCAAAAGTTGCTCACCGAACTCGTGATGGAAGTCATTACTCAATACGATGCTGATGGCGTTCAATTTGACGACCATACGAGTTTACCTGTGGATTTTGGTTACGATAAATACACAATTAATTTATATACCCAAGAAACCGGTAATCCTCCTCCACCTAATCCCCAAGCTCAAGCATGGAAAAGATGGCGGGCAGATAAAATCACTGCATTCATGGTAAACCTCTACCAAACCGTGAAAGCTCAAAAACCGAACGCTATCTTCTCAGTTTCTCCTGTTGATTCGGAATACGCCTATAAGGTGCAACTGCAAGACTGGCTCAACTGGGTAAGGTTGGGTATTGTCGATGAGTTAGTTATGCAGGTGTACCGTAATGATTTGGCAAGTTTTATCAGTCAAATCACCCGCCCAGACATTTTAGAAACCCAAAAAATGATCCCAACAGGTATCGGTATTTTAGCGGGGTTACGAAATCGCCAAGTTTCCATATCACAAATCCAACCCCAAGTAGAAGCAGCGCAACAACGGGGTTTAGGTATTGGCTTTTTCTACTACGAAAGCCTTTGGGATATTGCGCCTGAACCAGCAGCGCAAAGACAGTCAGCATTTGCGACTCTTTTCCCAAACCCAGCGTTGCGCGATATCTCGCAAAATACACCCCGCCAGCCAACTTTTGATACCATATCCTTACCTTTGTACACAAAACCTTCCCTCGGTCAACGTGTTCGCGGCTATTTTCTGGAAATGGCGATCGCAAATGGTCAACCAAGACGTATCTTATTAGATACAGGTTCAGCAGGGCTGCGAGTTCCCAAAGAGTTTTTAGGTAATGCTCCTATCCGCAGAACGGGACAAAATATCAAGGAGGTATTAAGTGATGGGACTATCCTTGAGGGAGAATTAGTTTATGCTAACATACGATTTGGTTTGCTCCCCGCCGCAGAACCCGTTCCGGTACAGATTGTTACCAGTCGCCAATGTACTGCCCAAAAGCCTAATTGTTCAGCAAAGAATGGTGTGCCATTTTCCGGTATTATCGGTGTCAACTATTTTGAAAAGTCACTTCTCTATAATCCGTTGAGAAAATTACCAGGCAATTTGAGTAACGGATTTATTGTTACGGGAAATGGTGGTAATAACAATAATGGCAGCCTAATTCTCGGTTTAACTGCTGAGAATCAAGCAGGTTTCAAAATGGCCCCTTGGAATAAACAAAGTGAAATTAGTGGTGTACCCGGTAACAGATGGGACTCTCAAGTGAGCAAAGTTTGTTTAACTATTGCTGGGAGTTCTGCTAAAAATCTTTGTAACGGCAAAATGATTACTGATACTGGAAGTATTAATGGTTTAACTGAATTCAAGTCAGCTTCTACAGCAGGTAAGCTCAAACCAGGAGTATTACGTTCAGCGAATGCTGTAAAAGTAGCAATTAATGGCATTTTTGATTACAGCCTGACACCAGGAACCCGCGACGGATTTAATCGCTGGAATTTAAGTATTTCGCCACAATCAGAACTTCCTACATTTGTAAATACTGGCATCGCCTTTTTTGATAAATACGATGTCCTCTTTGACCAAGTTAATGGAAGACAGGGTTTTCGCAATCGGCGGTAAAATGAAAGTAAAGACTTGTTCCCTCATCTAATGTTCAAAAGTAGTGGTCTGTCCCATTAATGCTGATAGGTTAATCAGCTTTTCAATTATTTCTTGTTTACCTCTTCCTTCTCTGCGAGGCGCTGCGCGAATGCGCTCTTTGCGTCCTTCTCTAACGAGACGCTGCGCGATGGCGGTTCGTTCTCTTATCTCTCAAAATTAATGAAACAGACCACTAGTTTTCCTGAACCAGCAAAACTGACTTCACAGGACGCTTGATAGGATTTCCCTCCAAATCAACCTTCCCGTAAAAGGCTTTGCCATTGTAATAAAGCGAAGACGAACTCCCTCCATCCAAATTCATCGCTTTATCAGCACCAAGAGTTTTCATAAAATTAGCTAGTGCTGGTAAGGATATCCCATTAGCAGAAGCAGAGGGTTTTTGAGCTACCATAACTAAAACAACACTGCCATCACGAGTAATGCCTACCGCAGTTCTGGCATTGGGTTGCTTGCTGCCAAGTGCATCTCGTTTATTGGCATTATCTACAAAGCCTTCTTTTTCTAAAGTGAGTTCTGGCAATAGGCTTGGGCCTGCGCCTATGGCATCGACTAACTGACAACTGGCTGGCTGTGACGCACTGTGCAGGACAATATCATAGCGAACGGTCTGTCCACATGAGTAACGGCGAAATTCTGTGCGATTGAAAATTTGACTTAGGTAAGATTTTAAGTTGGGATTGTTCACTAGGCGATCGTTTTCCTTGGGGTCAGCCACCACCTTTCCTTGTATGACAACATAAGATGTAGTTTTTTGGTTGGCTGGGTCAAAAAAGCCTGCGTTCAAGATAGCTACAGCTCGATGCTTTTGGGCAAATTCCTCTACTGTGGCTACCTTTTGTGATAGTGCAGGAGTTACCAAAAATTTGCTATTAGCTGGAATCAACAAAATATGAGCGATGCCTTGGGGCAAAGTGCGCTCGAAGTAGCGGATAGTTTTTGGAGGTGAAGATGCAACAGTCGATATTAACGGTGTTGAGGAATGCCAATTAAACCATAACGCAATTGTCAAGCTAATTAATCCCAAACTCAGTATTTTAATTTTTCTCACATTTAAATTCACTTGCAGTTAATTTAGTTGAAATACTTTAAGCTGAAAAATAAGCGATTAACTTGAATTAGATAAGGAATCAGTTAGCCATCTTTTATAACTGATTCCAATTCTGGAGATATCAAAGATGTGTCTCTAAATGTTGAGGCAGGTAAGTACACTGTAAATTGAGTTCCTCTGCCTACCTGACTGTAAACATTAACAAAACCACCGTGATTCTTAATGATACCCAACGCTGTGGAAAGTCCTAAACCTGTACCTTTGCCTACCTCTTTGCTGGTAAAAAACGGTTCAAAAATCCGTTTCTGGACTTCCGACGACATCCCCATTCCAGTATCTGTCACCACGATCGCAACATAAGAACCCACTTTAGCATCAATATTGATCTGAGCAGAATGTTCACCAATCACCAGATTTTCTGCCGCAATCCTCAATATACCGCCATTGGGCATGGCATCGCGGGCATTGACTACTAAATTTATCAGCACCTGATGTATTTGAGTTATGTCTCCACGAACGTACCACAGGTTTTTAGGGATATCTGCCTGACAGATAATCGATTTGGGGAATGTTTGAGCGATAATTTGCTCAATTTCTGCCATCAAAGGCTGAAGTTGCACAATTGTCCGTTTGCCTTCAATACCCCGTGCAAAAGACAACACTTGCTTGAGCAAATTAGCGCCGCGTTTCACATTATTTTCTAAAGTTTGCAGTATTTGCTGACTCTGCGAATCGGGCAACTTCTTCTGCAACAGTTGAACTGACATTAAAATTGGGGATAATATATTGTTGAGATCGTGGACAATACCGCCAGCTAACGTACCAATACTCTCCAAACGTTGCGATCGCAGAAGTTGAGCTTCTAGTTGTTTCTGCTGCGTAATCTCGGTATTCACACTCAAAATGGACTTAGTTTGTCCACGATCATCTCGGATCAGTATCCACCGACTTTCAACGATAATTACTTTACCTTCCTTTGTCAGTTGATGCAACTCACCCCGCCACTCACCTGTATTCATCACCTTCAAGTAAGCATCTTCTAGCTGTGGTGAAATACCTTTATACAAAAGTTGCAAAACATTCTTACCCACAACTTCCTCAGACTTCCAGCCGTAAAGACGTTCAGCACCTTGATTCCAAAACAATATTTGGTTGTAGATATTTCGTACCAAAATACCCTCAGTTGATACATCCAGCAGTAATCCTTGTTCACGGATTTTCTGTTCTGCCTGTTTTTGCTGGGTTATATCTCGCATCAGTGCCAAATGAATGAATGTACCATCAGATTCGTTACGCAGTGGTACAGCATAAGTTTCTATGTAGCGACGAGTACCTTTAAATCCGACAATTTCAAACTCCAAAGTCCCCTTATTACCTTGACAGATACTTTTATGCAAGTCGGCAAAAGCTGCTCTATACTCTGGCACAATTACAGCATCAATTGGTTTACCAATCAATACATCAGGACTTTCTACTTCCATCATTGCCAATCCTTCGGCATTAATTTCTAAAAGGGTGCCATCCCTAGCAATTAACTTAATACATTCTGGTTCTGCATCTATCATGGCTCGTAAACGGTTTTCGCTTTGGCGTAGAGCCAGTTCCGTCTGCTGAAGTTGTCTGATATAACGCCATAACAAATCATACAGCAGCGCCACCAGCACCAAATCCACAATCGCAGCGATAAAAAATGTCACTATCGCCTTTTGGGAAATTGCTTGCGACTGCTGCATTCCCTGCTGTAATAAATTTTGCTCTATCTCTAAAGAGTCGTGAATCAGCTGTTGAATTTCTTTGCTACTTTGGTTATCTTTATCAGATAATATTCGCTGCTGAACTGCTGCAAATCCTTGGTTTTGTCTGAGATAAATCTCTTGTTGCAGAATGTTGAGCCTACTGGTAATTTTCGGCTCCAACCAAGAAATCCACTGCTGCTTTTGATAGTTTTCGGCAGTTAATTTACTAAGAATCTGAATATTGCGATTAGTTTGTTGATAAGCTGCAAGATAAGTTTTTAGATCATCTGCATCTGCTGTAATTAGATAATTACGTTGTGCAGTTTCAGTATCTTTGAGTAGAGATTGGATACTTTCAACTTGGGTAATAACTTTATATGAGGATGTCACCCATTGCTGGTTGTGAATCAGCTTAACAGTGTTGTTATAAGAGACTACAGCATTAGTAAATACAACTGCCAATGCTAAAACGAATATTGCTTTTAGTTTTTGAACTCTATACCATTTTTTGACCATGCGTTCGCCCTTTCTGCCGCAGATGCCCTCCATCAGTTAAAATTAAACATTAAAAACAAATACTGAGAATAATTTAAGGATTTTAATAACACAAGTAAGAAATTAAAATCTGTTATAGTCGTAAATATCTGGATTTTTTGGGATGATGATTTATACATAATAGTCACAAATAAATCCGCTAATTTTTAAGATAAATTCATTTTTACAGTAATTTGGGTAATGCAGTTTAACCAGATAAGTTTTCTATTAACAGAGAGTAGGCAATAATACCAAAAATGGCTAATGACCAAACTACCACGTTGCATTGTCTGCAAGACAACTTTTTTACAGGGTCATGGCTTTTACACTGGACTCTGTGTTGAATGTGGAAATCTTAACTTCAGCAAGCGTCAGCAAAGTGCTGATTTACGGGGTATGATTGCCGTTGTCACAGGAGCCAGGGTAAAGATTGGTCATGGGGTAGCGTTGAGGCTGTTGCAAGATGGTGCGACTGTGATTGTAACAAGCCGTTTTCCCCATGACGCGGCAAAAAGGTACGCAGCAGAGCCAGATTTTCGAGAATGGCAACATCGGTTGCAAATTTACGGACTCGATTTGCGCCATCTCCACAGTGTTGAGCAATTTACCCAACACATTTGTAAGTTTTACCAGCAACTCGACATTATTATCAATAATGCGGCACAAACAGTGCGTCGTCCGCCAGCGTTTTATCACCATTTAATTGAGTTTGAATCACTACCTTTTGGGGAACTACCGCCAGAAATACAGGTGTTAGTAGGCCATAATCATGCGGTGAACACTGAGAATTCTGCACTATTAGCTAGTACAGAAGAAAAACAAGCCACATTTACCAAAAATTCTGCTTTCCTGTCCCAAATTCCTTTGATTCCCGAAGACATCGGCGATAATTTGGCTTTTTTCCCTCTAGAAGGGTATACCGATGATGAGCAACAACTTGACTTGCGTCCCTTTAATAGCTGGCTGATGAAGGATGATGAAGTCAGTATTTTAGAATTATTGGAAGTGCATATAATTAATGTGATCGCTCCATTTGTCATTAACAGTAGACTCAAGCGATTAATGAGCAACTACAAAAAAACTAATAAATACATCATTAAATGTTTCTTCAATGGAAGGGCGATTTAACGATGTTGACAAACCTTGGCGACATCCCCACACCAATATGGCCAAGGCTGCTCTCAATCAAATGACCCGTACCTGTGCCAAAGAATACGCCAAATATCGTATTTTTATGAATGCGGTAGACCCTGGATGGATTAGCTTCCAACACCCCTATCATCAAGCAAAATCCATGCAAGAACGTGGCGTTTATCCCCGCTTTGATGTCAATGATGCTGCTGCACGCATTTGTGACCCAATTTATCTAGGAATTAACCAAGGTAAAACACCCTTTGCGAGATTATTTAAAGACTATACAGAAGTAGCCTGGTAATTTATGGCAGTGTAGCTTAATGGTAAAGCGTCCGCCGTTCAACGCGAAAGACAGCCGTTCGATTCGGTTCGCTGCCCCAGCAACGTAGTTCAAAGAGTAGAATTCCTTGGAGTATACCAGGAGATACGGGTGCAATTCCCGTCGTTGCCCTTTTTGCGAGAGTAGAATGGTGAGTCTTTTTTGTAATCAAAAATCTAAAACCCACCCCTAAATACCCCAATAAGTTGGCAGATTTTAATTCTTGACACGATCCACATAATATGTTAATAATTATAGTTTGTGGAAACTTTACTTCTTAATATAAGCTCTTGGCTAACGTCATTGTCATAGGTGCCCAATGGGGCGATGAAGGAAAAGGTAAAATAACTGACTTACTCAGTCGTTCCGCAGATGTTGTGGTACGTTACCAAGGGGGTGTCAATGCTGGACACACGATTGTAGTTAAAGGTCAGACCTTTAAACTACACTTGATTCCCTCTGGTATTTTGTATCCAAATACCGATTGCATTATCGGCTGTGGAACAGTAATCGATCCACAGATTTTGATCGCAGAAATCGACCAACTAAAAGAACTAAATATTTCCACTGACCACCTGCTGATATCTGAGACAGCCCACGTAACAATGCCTTATCATCGGTTGATTGACCAGGCATCTGAAGAACGACGGGGAAGCCATAAGATCGGCACAACAGGTCGGGGCATTGGGCCGACTTATGCTGACAAATCTGAACGTACTGGCATCCGGGTTTTAGACTTGATGGACCCCGATGGGCTACGTGAGCAGTTAGAGTGGACGATTAATTATAAAAACGTCATTTTAGAAAAGCTTTACAACTTACCGCCTCTAGATCCACAAGAGGTTATTGAGCAGTATTTAGGGTATGCAGAACGCTTGCGACCTCACGTTGTTGATACATCGTTAAAAATATCCGATGCAATTCAGCGACGGCGCAATATTTTGTTTGAAGGCGCACAAGGTACCCTTCTTGACTTAGATCATGGAACTTATCCTTATGTCACCTCCTCAAACCCTGTAGCCGGGGGGGCTTGCGTTGGTACAGGGGTAGGCCCGACAATGATTGACCGGGTTATTGGCGTGTCGAAAGCCTACACAACGCGGGTGGGAGAGGGGCCATTTCCCACAGAATTGGATGGAGAGTTAGGAGAATTGTTGTGCGATCGCGGTGCTGAATTTGGCACAACCACCGGACGCAAACGGCGCTGTGGCTGGTTTGATGCGGTCATTGGTCGCTATGCCGTGCGGATTAATGGTATGGATTGTATGGCGCTGACCAAACTGGATGTCCTTGATGAATTAGAGGAAATCCAAGTTTGTGTAGCTTATGACATAGATGGTCAACGCAGCGAACACTTCCCCACCAGTTCTCGTCAATTTGCTAGATGTCGCCCCATCTACAAAACCTTACCAGGGTGGAAAGTGTCAACAACCGAATGCCGCACCCTGGAAGACTTGCCACAGCAAGCACTGGACTATCTAAAATTCCTCGCTGAATTAATGGAAGTCCCGATCGCGATCGTCTCACTAGGAGCAAGCCGCGATCAAACAATAATCGTAGAAGACCCTATCCACGGGCCCAAACGCGCTTTATTGCAGGCTGACGGCACACCTGCTACCTTGCTAAGTGCGTAAATTAGTCATTGGTCATTAGTCATTGGTCATTAGCAAATGACAAATGACAAATGACTAATGACTAATGACAACTGACAAAGGACAACTGACAAAGGACAACTTTTATGGCTATTACAGTCGAATCTCTAAAACGTCCAGAAGGAAGCAAGCCAAGAGCTTTGCGCCGTTCTGGATTGATACCTGCCAATTTGTATGGTCATAAGGGTACAGAGTCCATTTCTTTGACCATTGAGGCTAAAACTGTTGAACGTTTGCTCAAAAGAGTTTCAGTCAACAATACCTTAATTGAATTAAACATTGCTGATGCACCTTGGCGCGGCAAAGCCCTACTGCGGGAACTTCAGATCCATCCAGCAAAAGGTACGCCTTACCACCTCAGCTTTTTCGCGGTTGCTGGTCACGGCGACACAACTGTAGAAGTGCGCCTCCGTTTTGTGGGAACTTCTGTTGGTGTTAAACAAGAGGGTGGTGTGTTAGACACCGTAATCACCGAATTGCAAGTAAGTTGTGCGCCAGAAAATATCCCAGATGTAATTGAAATCGATGTCACTAACCTGCAAATTGGAGACAGTTTGAGTATTAGTGATATACCTTTTCCTGAAGGTGTAACACCTCTAGCTGAATCGGAGCGACTTGTAGTGAGCGTTTTGCCACCGCAAATTAGTGCTGAAGATGCTGGCACAGAAACTGAAACAGCTTCTTAAGCTAAGTAAACTGTGTAATAATTTCTGATGAAACCAGGGGGGAACCCCTGGTTTTTTTGTATTTGAACCGCAAAGGAATAGAAATGACAGAAGCAACTCTTCCAGTCTTAATTGAGCAAATGTTGCAGCCTGGATTTTATCCTCATGCGGTAACAGAACCCATTGAACTAATTCAAACTCACGTTTCTTATGTGCTGCTGACTGGGGATTACGCTTATAAGCTGAAAAAACCTGTGAATTTTGGCTTTTTGGACTTTTCCACCTTAGAGAAGCGGCAGCATTTTTGTCACGAAGAGTTGCGGTTAAATCAGAGGGGTGCTGGTGAACTATATTTAGAAGTTTTGCCCATAACTTTGGTAGGAGAGCAATACCAGTTAAGGGGAACAGTTGAGGCTGTAGAATACGTGCTGAAAATGCGGCAGTTTCCTCAAGAGTCACTATTGAGTACGCTTTTTGAACAGGGTAAATTAAATGAGACACGCCTAGATGAGTTGGGACGGGTAGTGGCTCAATATCATGCCGAAGCACAGACGAATGATTACATTCGCAGTTTTGGTGAAGTGCCAAAAGTTCGGGCTGCCTTTGATGAGAATTATCAGCAAACTGAAAAGTATATTGGTGGCCCCCAGACTCAGGAACAATTTACAGAAACAAAGCAATATACAGATAAGTTTTTTGCTGAACGTCCAGAATTATTTGCTAGCAGAATTCACAATAATTATATTCGTGAATGTCACGGGGATTTACACCTGAGAAATATTGCCCTGTGGAACGACAAAATCTTGCTGTTTGATTGTATTGAGTTTAATGAGCCGTTTCGCTTTGTCGATGTAATGTATGATGTGGCGTTCACGGTGATGGATTTGGAAGCGCGGCAACGCAAAAACTTGGGTAATGCGTTTTTGAATGCCTATATAGAGCAAACTGGAGACTGGGAAGGTTTACAGGTGCTGCCTTTATATTTAAGTCGTCAGGCTTATGTCAGGGCGAAGGTAACTTCATTTTTGCTAGACGATCCGAGTGTACCCGCGACGGTAAAGGAAGAGGCGACAAAAACCGCCAGTGAGTATTATAAACAGGCTTGGGAGTACACTAAACCAAAAGTTGGAGAGCTAATTTTGATGTCGGGGTTGTCGGGTTCTGGTAAAAGTACCACAGCAAGGCATTTAGCTCGTCAACAGGGAGCGATTCACCTGCGTTCTGATGCGGTGCGGAAACATTTAGGAGGAATTTCCCTGTGGGAAAAAGGTGGCGATGATTTGTATACGCCTGAGATGACTGAGAAAACCTACACAAGGCTGCTGGAATTGGGAATTATCCTGGCTAAACAAGGTTTTTCAGTGATTTTGGATGCTAAGTATGATAAACAGCATTTACGGCAAAAAGCGATCGCTCAAGCTACAAAATACGAAATTCCCCTTCAAATTATCCAATGCACAGCACCGCTAGAAATTCTAAAAGAGCGGCTGAACAACCGCACTGGTGATATTGCTGATGCCACCGCCGATTTATTAGCCTCACAAATCAAACAAGCCGAACCTTTCACTGAAGAAGAACAAGCCTACGTAAAGATTTTGGATACAACTCAATCACAAGAGGCACAATTAAAATAATTCGTAATTCGTAATGACGCTCTCTAGGAGACGCTGTGCGTATCTTGCTTCCTCATAGGGGTCGCGGACTTGCTAGCGCTATGCTAACGTAATTCGTAATTGAATCGAAAATCACGAACTACGAATTGGTATCTAGTTGATAGCCTTTTTTTACTATATGGCAGATAAAAAGAACGACTTTTTGAGTATTTCTCCCAGCTTTTTTTCTCAGTTGTTATTTGGGGCATTTTTAACATTTATATTAATAATGACCGGCTCCGCACCAGCCCTAAGCATTTTCTTAGGAATCATGGGCGGTTTCATCCTCAGTTGGATCACCAATGTAACCGATAATAGCCCCCAAGCACCAAATGTAGCCTCCTCTGATGGTGTTGATACAGGACTAAAATACTGGTTATTTTTTATGCTTGGCTTTGTATATTTGGGGTATCCAGCACCCACGAGCATCTTGCTGGGTGGAATAGGCGCTTTAGCTGGAGGCTGGATTACTGCTTGGTGGGGAAGTAAGGAAGAAACTAGAACTCAGTTGCAAGTTGAAGAATTAGAAGAGGGCGAAGTTGAACCAACAAACGACAGAATCAACAAACGGCAAACGAGAAGAAACACCCGCCGTTACCGTCGCGCTCCTGGAAGTAGTATCAATTTCAAGTTTTGGGAAAGGTAGTAATTTGGGAATCCCTTCGGCTTCGCTCAGGGCAAGTGGGAATTGGGAATTGGGCATGGGGTATTAGTCAATAATCAATAGTTATCTTTACCCTGCTTCCTTCTCAGTTCTTATTGCCTATTGCCTATTGCCTATTCCCCATTCCCCATTCCCCACTATGTTTTTATATCTTTCCAAATTACTGCCACTATTTTTTTATCCACTAGGATTAGCCTGTGTAAGTTTGGTAGTCGCATTAGTCACCTTGTGGAAACGACCGCGCACTGCCGCGATCGCAATTGCTTTTGCCCTAACTTTATTGCTATTTTGTAGTAACGCTTGGATTGCTAAATCATTAGTGCGATCGCTAGAATGGCAAAATCTGCCACTCGCCCAAATACCAGTTGCAGAAGCGATTGTGGTTTTGGGTGGCGCAACTAAATCAGCTTTTCCCCCAAGACCTACCGTCGATTTGAGTGAATCGGGCGATCGCGTGATTTATGCCGCCCAACTATATCGCCAAAAAAAAGCGCCTATAATCATTCTTAGCGGGGGTCGCATTGATTGGAGTGGTGGCGGTTCACCAGAGTCGGCAGATATGGCAACAATACTCACATCTATTGGTATTCCATCTGAGGCAATTGTTCAGGAACCTGAATCTCTCAATACTTATCAAAATGCTGTAAATGTCCGAAAAATTTTAGAATCTCGTGGCATCAATCAAGTATTATTAGTTACTTCGGCAATGCACATGCCGCGATCGCTTAACATTTTTCAGCGTCAAGGAATTAATGTTATTCCTGCACCCACAGACTTTTTAGTTAGTCAGGGTGAACTGCAAGAACTTGGTGGCACTCCCAAAGCCGCTATACTAAATTTATTACCTGATACCGACAACTTGCACCAATTTACCAGCGCTTTAAAAGAGTACATTGGTTCTTTGATTTATCGCTTACGCGGTTGGCTTTAATAATGTTAGGAGTTGGGAATTATGAGTTATGAGTTATTAATTATAAAATACGGTAATTGCCTGAATTCCAAAGTTTTAACTTCAAACTCTTAATGACAAATGACAAATGACTAACTAAATTAACTTTATGTCTAAAAACTTACCTTATATTATGCCATCGCCTCAACCCCAAGTTGAGGAAGCTTTTGCTGCTTACCAAACAACTCACCAGTTCTACCACGAAGTTCGCTCAAGGTCAGAGTTTCAGCGTTATTGTGAGTGGTATTATACAACAGCAGAGCAGAACCGCCAAGAGCTAAAAAGAATGCGCGGCGAACTGAATATTTTTCAGTGGTTTCGCCGCCGATAAGTGATTTAGATGACTTCTAACTCATTTTCACGTAAATGGGCTTTAAACTTTTTACTAAACTGGACTACAATCGGCAAATTAGCGCTTACTGGTCTGTCTCGCCATTGGGTGGCAATACCTACTACATCACCTTCCGTACCTTTGATGTCAAAAGCCTGATTCCGATGTTCAGGGTGATGATACACTACTACCGAATCTTTAACGCGGACGCGATCGCCAACTTTCATAACAACATTTACACCTAGCATTTGCTTTTCCACAAGTATCTGCTACAAAATATATGATTAAATCGGTTAAAATTCTATTTAATCAGCTATTTCTTGACGCTTCACAGGGGTGCGACGGCGCATTTAACCCTCTTCTGCGTCCAGGCACGTTTTAGCAATCCGTGCATAGTTTTCTAACTTTTTTGCCGCGTTAATAAATATTACCCTCACCCTCCGTTTTGCCCCAAAGCCAGGGAAACAAAAGAAAATAAAGCAATACTCAGATGTGCTTAGTACTTTGGCAAGAGATATAACCCTTTTACCTTCAGCGTAACTGAAAGTTTTCGGGGCATTCTAAAACCCTTCATTTGTATGACGGATATTAACATCTGGTCAGGAGAACATTTTACACAATTCCTGGAACAACAGGTTCATGACTTTACCGAAAAACTGTTTCTAAAGACCTGTTCTGACTTCGACAGGTTAGAATTTTCGTTAGAAAATTGGGTACAATTTTTCGAAAACACCGTATGGGTAATTCATGAATTACTCGTAAATCAGAATAGATTGCTCAATTATATACAGATGCGCTTGAGGCGAATCTCAACTTCATTATAAGTAAGTGGGCATAAATAACTGTCTTTGGGATAAGGCAATAGGCAATAGGCAATAAGTACAAGGGTTTTAGCCTAGTTCATTTTTTTACATAGTTTTATTTTATTGTGCCAACTTACTTAAAATTAGTTGTCAAAGCTCAAAATGTGCCCTGAATAGCTCCGCCATCTACTTGCAGCATAATTCCATTCACAAAGGATGCGGCTGGTGAACTCAGAAAGACAGCAACATTGGCAAACTCTTCTGGTGTCCCAATACGACCTAAAGGAACTGTCGCACTAACTCTAGCAATTTCTGCTTCTTTTGTTTCACCACTTTTAGCAATCCGCGCGTTTATTAATTCTTCCACCCGTTCTGTATATGTCCAGCCTGGTAGAATGCTGTTGACGCGAATTTTATCGCTACCCAGTTCTTGGCTGAGAGTTTTAGTTAAACCAATCACTGCTAATCGAATGGAATTAGACAACACAAGATTTTCGACTGGTTGTTTAGTTGAGGTTGAGGTGATGGTCAGAATCGCTGGTGCGGTAGATTGGCGTAAATAAGGTAAAGCGTACTTTACCAAACGTACAGCACTCAGCAAAGTCAAGTTGATCGAAGTTTCCCAAGTTGCCAAATCGATATCGTCAAAAGTACCTGCGGGTGGGCCTCCGGCGTTGGTAACGAGGATATCCAACCCACCAAATCTTTCCACTGTAGTATTAACTACCGGCTCAATATCTACTTGACTGGTAACGTCTGCACGCAGAGATAGCACTTCTGTACCTGTTTCGCTTGCAATCTCCGCAGCAGTTGTGTCAATTAATTCACTACGGGCGCAGATGGCAACTTTTGCACCTTCACGGGCAAATTGCCTTGCTGTAGCTTTGCCCAAACCTTTACTAGCAGCAGTTATTAAGGCGACTTTGCCACGGAGTTGCAAATCCATAATCTTGATTTTTGTTATTTACAGTAGCTTGAAGCCAAGGTGATTGAGAGCTTCCCGCAAGCGATCGCGTCCTCTCAATGACTCAACAGTTGCGATCCTTTGGGCTGAGTGTTCTGACCAATCACCTGGGACATTCATCTTTTGTTCAGTATAGAATTCTTTGATGATCTCGTTGTAATGAGCGATCGCTTCTTCTTGCTCTGACAATTTATAAGTTTCGCGGTGCAACACGGCTGATTGTGGCAATCTTGGCTTAATCGCTGCTTCTACCTCTGGATTCGGATAGCCTACACACAACCCAAATACAGCATACACAGAGGAGGGCAAATTCAATATTTCTGCTACCTCTTGCGGGTGGTTCCTGATTCCGCCGATATACACTGTTCCTAAACCGAGTGACTCGGCTGCGGCTGTTGCGTTTTGCGCCGCCAAAGCTGCATCAATTGTTGCCATCACAAACATTTCCAAGTATTCCAGCGCATCATGAGATATGCCGCGACTGTCAGCAACGTAACTTAGACGCGCCAAGTCTGCCAACCAAACCAAGAATAAAGGAACCTGCTTAATATGTGCTTGGTTTCCCGCTAATTTAGATAATTCTTCTTTGCGTTCTCGATCTTCAACTGCTACCACACTCCAGGTTTGTAAATTAGAGGAAGTAGATGCAGATTGGGCGGCTGCAATTAACAACTCCAGAGTTCCCTCTGGTAAAGGATCGGATAGATAAGACCGGATGGAACGATGAGATAATAGTGCCGTCAGAGAATCATTCCATTCAATTTCGGGATTGAAGGGAATTTCACCGTAGCGCGATCGCAGTAGTTCTATAGGATTAGTCATAATCAACTCCCAAATTTTCCGATATTTTATTACTAACACCAATTCCATCTGTAAAGGCATACATCTACACATGGTTATGCCTCTACAGCAAATTTATGATTCTGGTCTAAATCTTTGGTGAAAATGCGGCATATTGCTCTTGCGTTAGTACTCCATCTTTGACATTAACTTGTTTAGGAATCAGCTTCAACTGATAATATGTATCTGCAACCTTTTGTTGTAAAGCTATCAGATTATCATCAATTGGCACAATTCCAAAAGTTCGCCTATTAGTAGCTTTTCTCATTGTTGCTATGTCAATAGCTAGCACAGATGATAGAGTTTGGGCTACCTCTTCTCTATGCTGTTTAGACCATTCTTCTAAGCTTTGAATTTCTTCTAAAACTGCCTTGACAGTTTGAAGATTTTCAGTGACAAATTTACGGGTTCCCAAATAATATCCTCCCTGTTTATTAATTCCTGTCCCATCAATCAGAACTCTGGCTTTAGTAGCCTCTTGAGCGGCTGCATAGAACGGGTCCCAAATTACCCACGCATCTATACTACCCTTGACAAATGCAGCGCGGGCATCAGCAGGTGGTAAATATTTCGGTTCAATATCTGTATATTTTAATCCCGCTTTTTCTAAAGCTTGGACTAACAATAAATGGGCACTAGAACCCTTTTGAAAAGCAACTTTTTTACCTTTCAAGTCAGTAAGTTTTTGAATTGAGGAATTCTGGGGAACAAGAATTGCTGAACCAGCAGGACTAGAAGCAATACCAGCGACGTAAGTTAATGATGCTCCTGCTGCTTGGGCAAATATTGGTGGCGATTCTCCTACGTGTCCGAAGTCAATACTACCCACATTCATGGCTTCTAGCAATTGTGGTCCCGCCGGAAATTCGATCCATTCTACAGATATTCCATCTGGTGATAAACGCTTTTCTAAGACACCTTTGTTTCTCAGCAATATATTCGATTTCTGATAGCCAAATCTTAATACTGTGGCTTTACTGGAAGCAGAATTACTAACAGATGTCGCACTAGGATTAGAAGAACTAACAGTCGATGGTGATGAACAGGCAGCAAAGAGTACGCTCAGACACAGCCCTGTAACAAAAGCCCCCGTAATTGGCAAAGGAGAAGAAAAGAATAATTTGTGCTGGTTGTTAAATGGGATATTCCTGATTTTTACCAACGATATCCACTTGGCAATGAAACGGCGAAAGATTAGGTTAATCATCAAAATGATTTCTCTGAGCTATATCAATACTATAAACTCATAGGTTTACCGGAGTATATAAATAAATTCAGGTAAATTTGACCAACCGTTGGTCGAGCTAACAGGCATTGTGTTGGACGATGTTTTAAATCCCCGTCCAACACCCAATAAGGTTCGGTTAAGGCAAGAGACGCGATAAATCGCCGTCTCTACAAAGGACTGATTATTGTAAAGACGGCGATTTATCGCGTCTTTGCGATCTAGGGTGTGTCATCAAAAAACCTTATCCGAACCGTATTGATCCAACACCTGCCCTGTTGCCTATTGCCTGTTGCCTTTAATAAAAAGAATGGAAAGTGGAAAAACTAATACTTCCTCTGCTTATTATCCTAATATCAAAAAATATATTACTAATTCAGCAAATCAGGTTCTTCACGTACAATTCTGTCGTAAAGCGGCTGGAAACTGAACCACCCACTGATACGTGACCCCACTTGGGTTTGTGTCAAACGGGCTGTTTCGTGTTTGATAATAGTAGGTCTACCCGCAGCTTCTGCCAGCAGTTGGGCTTGGCACGATCGCTCTAAACTAATGTACCAAAAGGCTGCTTCATCTACCGTCTGTCCCACAGTTAAAATGCTGTGGTTACGGAGAATTATGGCTTTCTTTGGCCCCAAAGTTTGCGCCAGTCGTTGACCTTCAGAAGTTTCTAAAACCACACCTGTGAAATCGTCAAACAGCGCATGATCTTCGTAAAAAGCACATGAATCTTGTGTCAAGGGGTCAAGGAGACGACCTAAACTAGACCAGGCTTTACCATAAATTGAATGGGCGTGAGCCGCCGCGATGACATCAGGTCGAGCTTCATGGATTTGAGAATGGATGGCGAAAGCAGCTTGATTCACTTCAGCATCGCCTTTAACCACCTCACCTTCTTTGTTAACTAAGATCAGGTCAGAAACTCGGATATGACCGAAGTATGTTCCTAATGGATTGACCCAGAAATGGTCTGTAAACTCAGGATCGCGAGCCGTAATATGGCCTGCGATTCCTTCACTGAAACCAAATTTACCAAATAGGCGAAAGGCTGCGGCTAGGCGTTGCTTGCGGTGCAGGCGTTCGTCTTCAACTCGCTCGAATACAGGGATTTGTGGTCTACTATACCTGGACATGTTCTTTTTCCTCTTCCTCTTTGCAGGGAGCGTTGGAATATCCAGAGCGAAAGGATTTGACGCTATCAGATTCTGGAATGAACTGGTGACGCAAGATACAACCAGTATCATTACCCAAAATATGAATAGATACAGATGCGCTCTGGGATGTAGTTTTGACGGCGTGGATATCACCGTCTGGGGGGAGAAGGCGGTAAATATCGCCTGGTTGAAGCCTACGCACTTCAGTTACTTGTAATTGTGCATGTCCTTCAGTATCGCCGTTATCTACACGGCGGTAGACTGTTTCTTCTTGATTGCCTTTGTATAAACCAATCAATCCCCAGGCTAAATGATCGTGGACGGGAGTCGTAGAAGCAGGGGGAATCACCAAACTGAAGACTGACAGAGAACGATCTTTGGCGCGATAAAGTAGCCACTGACCTATACCACCACCCATCTTGCTTTCGGGATTAATTTGGGCAAACTTTTCAGGTAGCCATTGCTGTTGGGCAAGCAGCTCTTGAAAATAGGGTTCTAATCTAGCGAGAGTTTGTGTGCGATCGCCAGCAGTGATAGCGCTAATTTCTAGCACTGTTGCTACAAAGGATCGTAGTTCCTGACTCTCAATAAACCATTGGTCTTCTGGCAATGGTTCCAAGATAGTGTGGTTCGTCATCTATAAACTCCTCATTTAGGGAGGCGACTAAGATTAACTAATTCGTAATTCGTAATTAAGTAATTCAATTACGAGTGATTTTAATATTAGGGTGAATTTTGAAGCCAAGTTGCTCCAGTTTTAAATTAGATAAAGACTCCTTCAAAATGATAGTAAAGGGATATCGCTGGAATACGGTAGCTTTACCTTGTGACAATAGCAGCCTAGCATGGCTGATGCGTACTGGATACAATGGTTCTTGGTTGGCATCGAGAATCAATACTTTAGTCATGCAATTTTGAAATAATCAAATTATTTACAGCAGTCTTCAAATATTTGAGGCAGAGAATGGGGAGTAGTTAAATTACTTGAAAAGATTCTACGTACCTACTTTGTAGGAAGGCAAAGCGCATCTACGTTTCAAAACACTAAGGTATTAATTAGGCAAAGCTGTACTAAGCAATGACAGCTGCTTGTCGCTCCCGCCGTTGCACTTCTGCCCGGACTAGGGGAATCACATCACGACCGTAAGCGATCGCATCTTCTAATGGATCAAATCCCCGAATCAATAAAGTCGTTACTCCAGCATCATAGTAATCCACAAGGGACTCTGCTACTTGCTCCGGCGTACCAACCAGGGCGGTAGTATTACCATAAGCACCAGTAGCGGCAGCTATTGGAGTCCACAAGCGCTTATCGAAAATTTCGCTTTCTTGAGCAAACTGTAATAAACGGCTGGAACCCACTGCTTCGGTACGTGCTGAATTCAAGTAGGGAGTTAAGGGTGGTTGATTGTCTGTTTTTGCCGCTCGAATTTCTTTAATACGCGACAGAATTGAATGTGCCCGTTGCCAAGCCTTTTCCTCTGTATCACCCAAGATTGGCCGCAAAGATACACTGAACCGGGGCGATCGCTCCGGTGGTGTTACAGCTTTTACTTCACGTATCCGTTCTTTAATTGCTGCAATCGGTTCTCCCCACATCGCGTAAACATCACTGTGCTTTGCACCCACAGGTACTGCTGCACCAGAAGCACCCCCAAAGTACACAGGTATATGGGGCTGTTGCAGAGGCTTCACATCTGAGTAAGCATCTTTCACCCGATAGAATTCGCCCTCATAATCGAAGGGAGTTTCATCTATCCACACTCGGCGCACAATGTCAAGATATTCATCTGTACGGCGATAGCGAGTATCATGGTCAAGCCAATCACCATCGCGTTGTTGTTCAGCATCGCTGCCACCTGTAATAATGTGTACGGCGATGCGACCATTAGTAAAATGATCCAAAGTTGCTGTCTTGCGTGCAAAGAGCGTAGGAGCCACAAAACCAGGGCGATGAGCGATTAAAAACTTCAACCGTTCTGTTGCAGCCGCCGCAAATGATGCCACAGTTAAGCTATCAGGGCCAGTTGAACCATAACCAACCAGCACGCGATCAAAGCCACCATCTTCATGTGCTTGAGCAAACTTGCGAACATAAGCGGCATCTATGGAACCCCCAGTGATTGCAACTCTCGGCCCATCTAACTCAGATATTTGTCGCGTTCCAATCATTCCAATAAATTCAATCGGCATGGTGCATCTCTTTTTACATTGGGAATTGGGAATGGGGAATTGGGAATGGGGAATTGGGAATGGGGAATTGGGAATTGGGAATTGGGAATTGGGAATGAGGAATTGTTCTCCATTTACCCTTTCTACTTAAATAGTTGGAGGTAAGAAGACATAGTGAAATTTCTGTTTCGGAATATTCTTTTTTCCAATACTTTTAATAACAGATCCTTGCCTGCACCAACCAGATTAAGAGCAAATTTTTTACATACAAGTTGGGCAGGTTTACTCTTAGAGTAATCGCTATACATTGACCCGAATAGCGTTAATTAATAAGCTATGAAGGGATTTGATTGAGTGTTGTGGCAATAAAAATAATAACTTTTTGAACTGGATCAACAACTTTTTTACTACTCCTTTGATTAAAGAAAAGATAAGAATGAGAGTCTAAAAGTAAACTCTAGAACTCTCGTTCTTACCACTCACTAGGGATTTTCAAGGATAGATCAGGCAATCTTGTGAAGTAATCTCACAATAATTCGTTGGATAGGTTTATTGTGCAGTTTTTTAGCTGTGATATTGATTTCCGTAAATACGGCAAGTCGGTCGGATAACCGTTGAATTAACTACAAGCAAAAATTATCACATACAAATTAAAAAAGCAATGGGCTAGCCTTTTCAAAGTGAGTAAAATTTTGGTCAATAAATTCCTCTTTCAGCTCTATACTCTGTGTCCTCTGCGCGGCAGTCGCTCATGGGGGAAACCCCCAAGACCGCGCTGCCTTGCCTCTGTGGTTTAAAAAATACTTTTAAACCGCAGAGGCGCAGAGAGCGCTGAGAAAAGATAAGAGATTTTACGAGTTACCTTGAAAGGGCTACTGTTAGGGCAGACAAAGCTATACTTTGATTCTTGGGAGTTCCGTCAAAAGGGCGTAATTGCTTTTAAATACAAGGTTTTTTTTAACTGTGGATGCTCAAAATGAAGTTCTCTAGCGTGTAGATGTAAGCGACTGGTAACTGCATCGCATCCATAAAGGCGATCGCCCAAAATAGTTATCCCAAGTCCTCGTACATCAGCTGCATGAACCCTCAATTGATGGGTGCGTCCTGTTAGCGGCGTAAATTCTAAGCGGGTGTAATCTTGTTCTCTCGATATTACTTGGAATTGTGTCAAGCTGGGTTTACCGTTTTGCCAATCAACTTTTTGATAAGGGCGATTTTCAGGATCTCCCCATAATGGCAAGTCAATTACACCTTGTTCAGCGATCGCAACACCTGAAAGTATGGCTTCATAAACCTTGTGAACTTGACGTTGCTGAAACTGCTGGCTAAGTTGCCGATGAGTTTGGCGATCGCGTGCTAACAACAAAATCCCAGAAGTTTCCTGATCTAGGCGATGCACAGATGCAAGCGCCATGCCATCTGGTAACAGATGACGTAAGCGGCTCAAAACACTATCTTGGCGATCGCGATAACGTCCAGGTACGGAAAGTAACCCAGCAGGTTTGTTTACCGCAATTAACCATTCGTCTTCATAAATAATCGGTAAAGTGACATCTCCCCCTTCCCTTGCAGGGAAGGGGGCTGGGGGGTTAGGTTTCAAACCAGATAGCAAAAACCCCATCAATGGCTGACATCGTTCGATACACGCTCCATAAAATTCTCCCGGAATTTTATCCTGATTTACTGAAGACGCACCCCACCAAAACTCTGCCATTGCCAGTGGTTTTAAATTATGTGTTGCCGCATAATGCAGTAATTTTGGGGCACAACAATCACCTGTGCCAGTAGGCGAACCTCCTGGTATCAATTGCTGTAATGATAGCGATCGCCCGGAAAAATTAGTCAGGCTGTAGCTAGCGTGCATCTGAGCTTGTAATTGACGGGATAGGGCTTTACGCTGTTGTTTCAATTCACTGATTCGCGCATCCGTTGCTGCAATTAACTGCTGGAGAGGCTGTAATACTTCATTTTGCTGGCGTTTAAGTTGTCGTCGCTCAATTCCTTGCTGACGACTTTCTTCGTCGAGTTGTTCAAGGGCGATCGCGAGTGCTTCTGGAGGGAGTGTATTGCAGATTTGTTGACGTTTTTCCTGTCGTTGGTGTTTGCAATGACGATGGCGATCGCTCATTTCTTGCAACTGTCGCTCAAATTCATCAGATAGGGTTTCATACTGCTGACGTTCGGTTAGTTGCTTCAAGGTAAGGATTTCCTGTTTAATCGCGTCCAACTCAGCTAAAGTGCGGGCTTCCTCTAAAGCAACTTCGTCCCGTCCTGGAATTGGTGGAACCCAACCTGTAACCAAACTACAACCATTCAAAAGACCGGAAAAGGCTTTCAATACCCGTTGTTCGCCATTAGGCAGTTCAACCAACAGTATTCCATACATCTTACCTTCACGAGAATAACAGTCATTCTTTGCAAGTTGTTGCATTAGTCCGTGAGCGATCGCTTCGGACATTGAGGTGCGGGGTAATCTTAAGCGCTCGCCACTTTGGAGACAACGCCCTTCGTACCAATAACTCGGAGATAAATCTCTGACAGCAAAATCGGAGTCGATGAAATCTGAAAGTGCGTGCAGAACTACCATACAAAGTATGATTGCAAATTTAGCCAATCCTAATATTTTAAATTATTGCTTTCACTAAAATGTATTACGAGTCGTGATGCGTAAAGAGTAAGTGCGATCGCCCTAATTTGTAGTATTTATTAGTTGTTATTCAGTAACATCTATTTGAGCGATCGCAGCTAGAAATTCAACCTTGAATGCAATACAGTTCAGTTAAGCATTTCTTTCTTCTCTTTCTTTTCTACGAGACCCTACGCGTAGCTTGCTTCCCTGTAAGGGTAGGCGGTTCGTTAAAAAAATAACTTTGACAAAAAGTTTTAAGCTTAACTGAACCGTATTGACCTTTAATGAACCAAATGACTCTAGATTTTAGCTATTAGGAATCGATGAATCGCCCTCCGGTGGATTATCTTGTGCTGGTGGAAGCGGTTGTTCAGATGAGTTATCTTCTATGGTTGTGGATTCTGGCTCTTCTGTCATACCATGCTGCTCTTGCCCTCTAAGCCCAAGATATGTTGCAGCACTGATTCCTTGTAGTGTCAAAAGTGTTTCATCAAAATCTGGCATTGCCAGATTTTTAATTACCTCCCAAACAAAGAATAATCCAATTGCAACTGTCCAAATAAATGTTTGGAAGCGATGAAAGTTAACTCCATTAATATCCGATAATATATCATAGAAAAAACCTTCCGAAATGCGTTGACTACCTTTTTTCTTTCTCTCATTACCCTGCCCATCAATTAAGGAAGTACCAAACGCAGTTATAGAATTGATTCCCAATAATATTAGTGATTGTTGAGTCAAAATATTAGTATAATCCCCTGTTATGCCATAGATAATCAGGTAAGAACCAAAAATTAGAAATGTCCAAAAAGCAAGTTGAGATATTGATAAACTGAACGGGTTTTTGTTTAGTTTTTTTCTACCAAGAAAAAATTGAGCAATTCTAGTTTTTCGATCTTCTTTTTCAAGTTCCGCCTTTTCTGGAATCAACAGTTCTTGGCCATCAATCACCTCTTTTTTAGAGTAAACCCCTTCTATTCCAGGGCTACGAAGAGTGCTTCGGCAATACCTAATGAATATTAATACAACAGACAGCACTATAATCAGACACAACCAAAATCGCCAGGATAACAGAACTATTTTTAATTGAGGAGGTGATAGAGGATTGCTCACCGGAATCGCCAGTTTTCTGGGACACCCTACCCCCGCTATTACGTTAATACTGTATCTATTTGCCTGGCCAAGAAGCGTATTCCATGCAGCTTGAGACGAGTCGGTACGTTCAAGCCGAAAAGCTAACCAATTATCATCAACAATTTTTTGTTGATCTTTACCCGGAACCATAACGATGACTGGTTCTCCGTGAATATCCTCTAGTTCATAACCATCAAGGTACAACACTAATTGTCGAGGATCGAATGAATTGCTGCCATTAGCTGTTGTATTTTTGGTGGCTGCTGATAATCCTTCAACTCTTACCCTGATGCGATCGCCCATCTTAACTAGATTACGACCATTGTCGGCAATAACTTGTTGAGTTTTCAGACCAGGAGGCACTGAACATATCTGAGGCGATGCAAAATTTACAGAAGGCCCATCTGAACTATTTTGAGCAATTGCTGCAAAGTTGATAGAAACAATCAACAGAAAGACCAACAGAAAAATAGCAGTAAATCTTTTAACATTTTTATACATCGCTCGGTATTCCACCAACAGTGATTACTATGTCGGTAGTGTAACCATACTTGAGTCATTCCGTATATTAAAAAATTTGTCTGAAAAATAATACCTCTGCTAAAGAGAGGATCAAGAGAAAGGAACCGGCACTTTTGTCTTTTTGTGTGATTGTATGGCGGCAGTCACACATCATAAAAGGTATTTATTATTACTAGTGTGTAGACAGCCTCTTTGGATTAAGGGGAAAAGGTTTGAATTTACCCCTTCCCCAAGCAATATGTTGCCAAATTTAAACCGTCAATGTAAAACCCTTGAATGTCGCATCCAGAATATTATTACCTAGAAGCTTAACTTGAATTCCTCCAATGAGTACCGCCATAACTGCCTCAGATACTTCGCGTTCTTCAACTTGATTGTCAGGCTGCAAGTCAACAATTGCGATCTTGGACATATTTTTTTGCTTAATATTTTCTAAATTCCAGCAAAATTTTCATCTAATTAACTAACAAGCTCATCAACCAAAAGTTATAAGTCCAATGTTTCCAAGTTTTTTAAACAGACATTAGTGTTATTCAAATATAAAGCTAAGGAAGGTCAAAATTATGGCTGGTACATGCGGACTCACGCTAGGCAAATACGCACCTCTCCACAAAGGACATCAATTGGTGATTGAAACTGCTTTAGCAGAGATGGATGAAGTATTTGTGATGATTTATGAGTGTCCAGAGGTGACTGCTATTCCTTTAAGCATTCGAGCTAACTGGCTGCGGAAAATTTATCCCCAAATCCAGGTGATTGAAGCTTGGGATGGTCCAACTGAGGTTGGGGACACTCCTGAGATTAAGAAAATGCACGAAGATTACATCCTGAAACAACTGGAATCAAAAAAAATTACCCACTTTTACTGTAGTGAATTTTACGGTGAACACGTAAGCCAGGCACTAGGAGCAGTTAATCGACTTGTGGATTGCGATCGCAAAACTTTTCCAATTTCAGGAACGCAAGTCAGAACAGACACTTACGCAATGCGGGAGTATTTACATCCTGATGTATACCGCGATCTGATCGCTAACATTGTTTTTCTGGGCGCTCCTTCAACTGGTAAAACCACCATTGCATCACAATTAGCTAAAGAGTACAACACTGTATGGATGCCGGAGTACGGGCGCGAGTATTGGGAAAAAAATCAAATCAACAGACGACTTTCGCTCTTGCAACTTGTGGAGATTGCCAAAGGGCATTTAGAACGTGAAGAAGCCTTATTATTGCAAGCAAACCAGTACTTATTTACAGATACTAATGCCTTGACAACCTATCAATTCTCGTTGTATTACCACAAAACTGTTGCCCCATTAGCAGAACTGGCTCATCAAGCCGTGTCGCGCTATGATTTGGTGTTTGTTTGCGATATAGATATACCTTACGATGATACCTGGGATCGCTCTGGAGAAGCAAACCGCAGCATATTTCAAAAACAAATTGAGAGCGATTTAATTGTGAGAAAAATTCCATTTTTTCGCTTGTCTGGCAACCTCATGACACGTATTAGTATTGTTAAAAAAGTCTTGTCTTGTTACCAGAAGTATGCCAACTTAGGAGAGCTATTTTTCAATAAAATTATTTTATAAAGTGCATCAATATGCTGGAATTTTGGAGCGTAAATACTATAGCATTCAATCTGATAGGATATCCCATGAGCTACATAGAACTCTTGGGAACTGTCTTTTATTTATGGTCAGCTTGGCTAATTTCTCAAAGGAAAATTCTGACTTGGCCTGTTGGGATAGTAAGTGTATTGCTATATATGGCACTTTTCTATCAAATCCGTTTGTATTCGGATATGTTAGAACAAATCTACTATTTAGTTGTTAGTATATATGGCTGGTGGCGATGGAGTATACCTGATTCTGGTAAAGTTTTGCAGATTCGATATAGTCCACCGCGTAAAATTGTTTTGATTGCGGCAATCACAGTAGCAATTTCGTTTGCGACAGGAGCTTTGATGAGTCAAATTCACCTGTTACTCCCTGCAATATTTCTAGAAAAAGCTTCTTTTCCTTACTTAGATGCACTCACAACAATCATGAGTTTTACTGCTATGTCGCTCATGGTCCAAAAAAGGATTGAAAGCTGGTATTACTGGATCATCGTTGATGTTATTGGTATTTGGTTGTACTACGTTAAAGAAGTTAAATTTATTGCTTTTTTGTATGTAATTTTGCTATTAATCGCAATTAACGGTTCAATATCTTGGCTAAAGACAGCTAAAAGACAGGATTGAAAACACCTATATATATTTTCTATTTCGTAGTGTCATGGCACAGTTAAAATAGTGCATTAGATGTAGGTTGGGTTGAGCAACACGAAACCCAATATTGATCTGATCGGTTAAGGCAAGAGACACGATTCATCGTCGTCTCTACAAAATACTGATTATTGTAGAGACGGCGATTTATCGCGTCTTTGTAATTTAGAATTTTCATCAAAAAACCTCAACCCAACCTACAAATTTTTTGCAACAATTTAGCCTCGCTATGCCACTACAAAAGTATTTTTAAAGAGTGTTAATTCTTTGCAAACCAGTGTAAATATTGAATCGTTCTCCCCGCAGAAATCCAATTAAGGTAATCCCAAATTCCTTGGCTACAGATACCGCCAAACTACTGGGAGCAGAAACAGAACAAACAATGGGAACTCCAGCAGTTGTAGACTTTTGCAAAATCTCAAAACTAGAGCGTCCGCTTACTAGGACAATACAATTATTTAAAGGCAATTCGTCACTGAGAAAAGCTGTACCAATCAATTTATCCAAAGCATTGTGTCGTCCAACATCCTCCCACAGGTTTAACAAATTACCTTGAGTATCGAAGATAGCCGCAGCGTGCAAACCTCCTGTAGCTGTGAAGATACCTTGAGCAGCCCGGAGCTTATCAGGTAGGCTGTATACGATCTCAGGTGTTACTGTCGGGCCAGAAGGAATCACTGGACATCCCCGCAGACGCAAAGCCTCAAGACTAGCTTTACCACACACCCCACAGGCGCTACTAGTATAAAAATGACGCTCCAAAGGCTGTAAATCTGGAATCAACCCATCCCGCAATTCTACATTTACAATATTATGTCGTTGCTCACCATCTACTAATTCATCAACGCAGTAGCTTATACGTCGGATATCTTCTCTGCGGCTAACGACTCCTTCACTGTAGAGGAAACCAGCTGCTAGTTCAAAATCTGCCCCTGGTGTCCGCATTGTTACAGCTACCGTCTTCTGGAAAGGAACAAGACGAATTTCTAAAGGCTCCTCAGTAGTGAGATGATCTAAACGAGGCCGTACTTGACCTTTTTCCACTACCCAAACAGTGGCTTTGGTTTTGCTTTTAGTTGGTATTGTCATATTTATGTAAGAGTTAGTAAATCGAAATTTTGATACTAATCTGGCAATAGAGTCATGCTATTTGTATATCAGATGTCTCTTTGATACTCACCAACTACTTTGTGCAGTCGATTTAAATCGGGTAGGTTTCTATTTAGGAAGTAAAATGAACCTAATATTTTTGGCTTTCAGAAAAATTTTATTTGCAATAGTCTTTGTGATTTCCCTTAGTTTTGCAGGATATCTAGTGAGTAATAACATTAGTCAAAGGGTAATTGAAAAATCTTTTGCTAAACAAGTCATATCTACCTCCACCGTTGGAAAAAGTTCTCAGCTACAGACACTTTTAAATGAGATAGTTGCAGAAGAAAAAATCCCCGGTGCCGTAATGTATATTTCTACACCTCAAGGTTCTTGGATAGGAGCATCTGGTGTCAATGACTTGTCAACTAAAACTCGGATGAAACCCACAGATGGCTTTTCCATTGCCAGTATGAGTAAAACTTTTATGGCGGTGGTTGTGCTGAAATTAGTGGAGCAAAGGAAAATCGAATTAGATCGTGCGATCGCAACCTACTTACCAAGAGACATCACTCCTCATATTGTCAACAGCGACAAAATTACAGTTCGTCAACTACTCAACCATACCAGTGGTGTTGCTGAATACCTGAATACAAAAGAGTTTATTCAAGCTACTGCCAAAAGAAGCCGCTCACAGCCTTGGACAGCCAGAGAAGCTATTCAGTATATGTACCAAGAACAACCGCAGGCAAATCCTGGAGAAAAATTTATTTATACTGATTGCAACTACATTCTTTTGGAACTGATCGTTGAAAATATAACTAGGGAAACTCTCGCACAAGCAATCCGCAGTCAGATTTTAAAACCATTAGGATTAAAACACACCTTCACGGAACTGCGCGAACCAACAATTGGAGAAGTAGCTACAGGTTATAGCGATCGCAATAAGGATGGTAAGCTAGATAGCTACGCCGAAGTCAATGATGGTAACGGTTTAGGAGATGGTGGATTGGTTTCAACAGCAGAGGATTTAGCCAAGTTTGCTAAAGCGTTATTTGTCAAAAAAAGCTTACTTTCCTCGAAGATGATGAAAGAAATGCTGAAATTTAAAGATAATGGCAAAAGTTATAGTTATGGGTTAGGTATAGAACGCTTCTCATCTCCTCTGGAAACAGCAATTGGCCATAGTGGTATAGCTTATGGCTTCACAACATTGCTGGCATATCTCCCCAATCAAAATACCACTATAGTAGTGCTGCTAAACGATCAGGGTGTTGATATTAAATCAATAGCTAGGACAGGTTTAGAAGTTATTAGTAATAAATAATAAGTAAGTTTGTACAATAAAATCAAACTATGTAATATTAATGAACTAGGCTAAAATCCTTATGTCTATTGCCTATTCCCTATTGCCTTATCCCAACGACAATTATTTACGCTCACTTACTTAATGGGGCTGATCATTAAGAGAGTGAAAAATTGCCTTTTGTTTCTTCTCTGGCTCTTGACAATACCAAAACTACTATCCAGCAGACGGGGGTCAGGGGGAGCATCTCAATGAGTGTAAAAACACGTCTGTCCTAGCGAATGGAATAGAGCCTCCGGCACGCTGACGCGTAGCTTGCTTCTTTGCAGGAGTACGCGGCTATATAGACAATAAAATTGCTGATTACCAATAGCATCAGTATTCATAATTATTGGTAAGCAAGTATGGTAATTTAATAATGACTTCCGTTTTTCTATTTAATTGCGAAATAACTTGAATACTTCCTTGATGATTTTGGATAATCTGATAGCAAACAGTTAAACCTAAGCCTATATCTTTACCAACAGATTTAGTAGTGAAAAAGGGTGATGAAAAAGAGCGGGAAGGGGAACCACATATTTAAAAACAGGGGTTTCAAGACATAGACCTTGCTAAGTTATCGCACTACGTTTCTCAAAAATCTTCTTTTCTGTTGTTTCAAGAAAGTCGGTACACTTTTTTGAAGAAAGCCTGATTAGTTTACAGGCTTTTTCCAAGACAAATATGGGCTATTGGAGTGATGAGTTGGTGGCAAATCTGGCGTGAAGATTCGGTCTATCAGTTCCTTTTGTTAGAAAAGTTGCTGCTGAGGGAAAACTTAAAATAATATTCTAATTTATCGAGTTTTTTGTCAGTTAGTAACCTCAATCAGCATGAAAGTATTACCTCACGATAGCTTTACGATTTTGACACCTGATGCACTGCCTATAGTTATACAACGGCTGAATGCAAAAATTGAACCTCAAAAAGCATTTAGATTCTCTAAGAAACACGTCCCTTATCAAGGAACAATTTCTGAAGAAGGCTTTCAAATCAGCCGGATAATTCACTATCGCAATTCATTTTTACCAGTGATTCAAGGACGTTTTGAAGTAGAGGCGCACCAAACAATTATTCATGTACAAATGAGCATACATTTTTTTATTATGGCATTTTTAGGATTCTGGTTTTTATTTTGGTATAGCGCAGTTGTCCCTATAATATTGACAGGTGCGATGCCTAATTATATGGCTGCCCTCTTTGTGGGAATGCCTATGTTCATGCTATTTATATTTTGGATATCTTTTTGGTCAGAAGCAAATCGTAGCCGCAGTGAATTGACTCAAATTATTCAGGGACAAATATAGTTAAGCTATTTTTAAATATTAGAAGAAGTATATGCTCACATTTACTTAATTTGAATAAATATCTTGCTTGGAAAGGCAATAGGCAATAGGAAAGAAGGCTTTTTTAGTTGTACGTAGGTTTTTCAAAAACCAAATAAATATGAGTCTTATATTACTATATTTATTGATCATTCAATACGCTTGGGTTAGCCATAAAACCCTTAACCTATGTAGGTTGGGTTAAGGAACAAAACCCAACATCAAGAGTTAATTGTTGGGTTTCGTTCATCAAGCCAACCTACGATTATTTTTAATCCAGGCGTATTTATTTATCATTGCAATAATTAATGTCCTAAAGCCTCGGCTTTTTTCCAGCCGTACATATACTCCGCTCTCTCATTGTGCCCTTATACCCTCTCTATAGGTATTTTGTTTGAAGGTAGCACGCGGTAAATTTACATCTAGTAGCCCACTACACTAACTTTAATAGATGAATAACTTCCTAGTCAGGGCTTTAGTGATTGATCTGAACGCTAAAGTGCTTACTACGATCCTAGTTAAACTTGTCTTGATAGACTCTATTTATGTTGTGCGATCGCATTAGCTTGAGTACATAAGTTAAATTAATAAAAAAGCTTGTATTGATGAATCAAAGCCTAAGTGTTGCTCCCAGCCGAGAAGAACACACTCATGAAAATCCTGTTGTTAGCAAACAACAGCTATTTACGAAGCAATTAATTGTCCTTGTCTTGGAAATGCTTCTGGCATTACCTCTAGGTTTACTCCTCGCCAAGTTCCAAATTGGCAGGATTGCCTGGATATTTGGCGGGATTGCTGCTGGTACGGTAGTTCTTCAAGGGTGTCGAATTTTTTATCAATATTCTCCCCAACCTAACCGCACTGCTAGAAAAGTGGGAATGGCACTTGTAGGCTTAACTGTCGGCGCTTCCAATACCCACGGTAATCTAGCTAGTGTTGCTTCTGGTATTCCCATATTTATTTTTCTGACCTTGTTTCTGCTGCTGAGTGGAAGTTGTATTGGTTATATGTATGCCCGACTCAGCAAAACCAACCTATTGACAGCAATGCTGGCTACTGTTCCTGGTGGTGTCGGAATTATGGCAGCGATCGCAGCCGATTACAATAAAAATGTCAGCTTAGTTGCCCTAGTTCAGGCGATTCGCGTCACTTCAGTAGTTGTTTTGATCCCCTTCATCGCTAAAACATCAGCTGGTAATTACTATCCACAAACGCTCCCAATCAACGCTGATTGGCTCAATCTCGATCCATCTCAACTAGAATTACTCTTGTTAATACTCCTAATCACTGCATTAGTAGTTTATCCAGCTATATTATTTAAAATTCCCGCTGGGGATTTCTTTGGTGCATTGTTGATTGGTATCGGGTTTAATCCTTTGCTACATTGGCTGCCTTTTGTGGGTGATATTAGTTTTAGTCCGCCGCCAATAATAAACTTATTGGGTCAAATGCTCCTGGGAATTACCATTGGTGAGTATTGGGGAGATAAACCCAACTTTCAGAAACGGACTGTTGGCTATGCCTTGATGTCTGTAGGGATGACCCTCATAGCCGGAGCGATCGCTGCTATACTTGCGATGCAATTCACCTCTTGGGATTGGTTAACCTGTTTACTAGTCACAGCACCAGGAGGATCGGCAGAAATGATTTTAGTTTCCCTAGCATTAAATCATAATGTTGAAATTGTCACAACTGGTCATTTAGTGCGACTAATTGCGATTAACAGTTCCTTACCTCTTTGGGTGTTTTTGTTTCGCCGCCTGGATGAGCAACTTTCTGAATCAGTTTAATTGATGAAGGTATTAAGAATTGGAAATTGGGAATTGGTACTGAGTGCAGTCCTACTCCTTTGGAGAAGCATAGCCTCTCGTAGAGAAGTATGGGGCATTAGTTTTTGACAAATGACTAATGACTAATGACAAATGACTAATGACAAAATTAGCTTATCCTTTTGTTATCCAAACACTAAGGATGCTTTAGATGGTTGCTCAAATCCAAGAACTTGAAGCGCAGCACTGGGTTAAAACTCGTTCTTCCCTCGACCCTAACGAATCCACTTTCCTGATTTGGAAAGGTAAGATTTATGCCTTTATCCCCGGCGAGAAAAGACAACTCTTGTTTAAAATGCTGGGATTGAGTGTTAGCCGATGTATTCCCACAGCAGAGGGTAGCTGGGATTTTACTTCTAGAGAACTGACTTATTACCTCAACCCAAAAACCGATGAAGTCTTACGCAAGTGGGAGAATCCTTGGACAAGTGAGACAGTTCCGGTAATCCACGTCGCCAATAATCCAGTGCAGGGTAAGTTTGAGGGAAATTTCCCTGCACAAGTAGATGGTGACAGCACAACCTTCGTTTTTGACATATTTCCCTATTACCCCAATCCCCTAGCAGACGATCCCAAATTTGCCGAATACAGCCCAAATCCAATTTATCAGGCAGCAGAATTGTTTAAATTAACTGTGCCAACCGCAGATTTATTTAACTCAGCGCTTCCCTCAGTTTCTGAACTCAAACTAAGTTGGGATCGGATTGGTCAATGGCTTCCCTGGATGAAAATGGGCGATCGCCCCGGTCAACTAATCTACAGTGCTGTTGGCAGCAAAGTCAATGGTTTAACAGAACTGCCTCCACTGCTGCAAGACGAAATTAATAACCGTATTCCTCTATATAAACAAGCCCCAAAAGCATTGATAGATGGAGAAGATATGACTTCCTGGTTGTACTTTCAAAAGCACTTTCAGTCTTATTTAGCTGGTGAAATCTTCCCGCTTCCCCAAGCAGAAGAATTGTAAATTACAGTATTTTTCATGTATTTGAAGCACATCTGTCGTAGGGGCAATTCATGAATTGCCCCTACAGCGTGGTCTCTTTAGGGAGCTACGGGTTAATAGTATCCCAACCAGACGGGTTTCGACTGCGCTCAACCCTCAGCCATCGAGAGTTGAGCGCAGTCGAAACTCGGTTTACTGGTACTTTATTTTCACGCAAGTCCGTTACCTGAAAATAGCTGTAACTGGAGGACACGCAAAGAGAGATAATTTAGAGTTTGGTAACTATATCTATATATAGATAGATAAACGAGAGTTAGATAAACTTTTCCTGCTTTAATCTTGTGTTCCAATTTTTCCCTCTCCGCCTCGGAGAGGGACAGGTTTTGCCTAGCAAAACCAGGGAGAGGTCTTTTTATTAGTCTGATTAGACAGCAACTATATGACCTGTCGAACTGTCCTTCAATCAAATTTCGCCTCTTGTCCTGAACAATCAAATAGATGTAAACCTAACCGTTGGGAAAGTTCTTCACACACCTTCACGCCTCGCACACTATTACCACGCACATCTAGCAGGGGCGAAAAAACCCCAATACCCATCTTGTTGGGTACAACCGCGATAATCCCACCACAAACTCCGCTTTTTGCCGGAATCCCAATTTTGTAAGCCCACTCACCTGCAAAGTTGTACATTCCGCAGGTGTACATCACACTCAGAATATCTTTGATGTAACGCTTATCTACCGCCTGTTCTTTGGTGATGGGGTTAATACCTCTGTTAGCCAGGGTAGCCGCCATCACTGCTAAGTCTTCGCAATTCACTATCACAGCACACTGCTGGAAATAAAGATCCAGCGCCTCTTCTATATTCCGGTCAATCATGCCAAAGTTGAGCATCAGATGCGCCATTGCACGGTTGCGATGTCCGGTACTGCGTTCTGAGGTAAAAACTGAAATGTCAACGAACACATCCCGGCCGATATATCGCTTGTACATATCCAGCATTCGGTTAAGACGTTCTGTTGGGCCGGAACCTTTGATTAAGCTAGTGGTTGCGATCGCACCAGCGTTTACCATTGGGTTATAAGGTCGCTTCGATTGTTCATCTAAAACGATCGCGTTGAATGCATCGCCTGTCGGTTCTACGCCAACTCTAGTTAAAACGTAATCCAGCCCATGATCTTCTAAGGCAAGTCCATAAGCAAACACTTTGGAAATCGACTGAATGGTAAAGAGTTGGTCGTAATTGCCAACTTTGTAAATCTGACCATCTACTGTGACAATGCAAATGCTGAACAAATCCGGGTTTACCTTTGCTAATTCTGGAATATATTTCGCTACTGCACCCTCCCGCAGTAACTTGTACTGAGAATGCAATTCCTGAAGAACAGCTAATAATGGCGATGAATCTATTTCTAAATCTCTTTGATTTACTTGGCTTGTCATCACGCTGGTAGCACTCCCCAAAATACTCACTATATATAGTAGGGGTGCAGCCGTACATCCCTACAGCCGCAAAGATTTTGAAAAAGACAGCTTGCTCTAAAAAATCATCTTTGAGCAATTACTTAGTACCAAAAATTGCTGTTGTTGTTTTTGATACCACCAAAAATTTATCTACAAGCGATCGCGAAGATTTCCTAATTTTTTCATCATTAATCACGAAAAATATTAAGTTGAGTATACTTCTTTATTTTATACTCAGTAACACGGAGATTAAAGGTAATATTAATCACTTGTCTACGTTGACTTATGGGGAATAAAAGTCATGATTAATCTAAGTAGAAAAAACATCTTAAACTTAAACTAATTTGCATAATTATTGTAGATGTAACTCATATCACGACTTATTCATAGGGAAATCTAAATATTTGATTAAATAAACGATTTTAAGTATTTATGCCGATGCCATTTAATTAAAGTTATATTATCTTCTTATAGGAAATAGTGAAAATACATGTTATCTAGAATACACGAGTAGTAGTGAGCCTTTAGAACAGAAGTCAACAGGGTGCCCTCACTTCGGCGTGCAAGAAGCGTAAAGTTTTTTGAAGAAATTTTTGAGTTGCAGAAAAAAGCGTTACATAGCCAAAGTCCGCCTTTGAGAAAGGTTTCAACCTTAAATTTGGAACTTTAATTTGATTAAGCAGTCGATAATTACGCTAAAACCCTGATCCCCAAGCCAAAAGGTTCGTGTTAGTCTGTTGCGAGTTATAAATAACAAAGTGAAAACGGAACGAGTTCGAGTTTTTCAGAAGGGAAATCACTTTTACGAGTGAAAAATCCCGCAATTTATAAAACTTAAAGTTCTACAGTCGCTTTCAAAAACGGACGCATGAATCAAAGACATTTGTGGATTATTGTTGCCCTGTCTATGGCTGTTTTGGGCATACCTTCAGTCGGTTGTACTCAAACCACCAAGGGAAATGCTCTAGCATCCCAAAAATCACCTGCCCCTGATGTGGTTAAGGTGGGAGAGTACCAATCCAGAACAGGGAGACAAACCTTGGATGCTGTGATTACAGAAATTCATCCTCACAACATTAGAGGACGTAAGGCGGCAACCCTTTTTATCAGAAATATACCTGTTCTCACCTTTTTGAGTTCTGTATCAAATACGAATTTTGAATCTAAAAAAGTTGGTGCAATTGGAAATACTGGGGGCGTACAAGGGTACGCCCTTATTGCTAGCAATTCACCAAAGGCACTGAATGCTGACGACGTAACAGATGTGAGTAACCAGATTAGCTCCTCTGACAATGACCCAGTTCAGATAGCTGGTGTAGTAGCAGCTAAGATCAACCAGTTGAATCGGGAAAGTGTAGACGGCAGTAAAATTACCGTCAGTTGGAAAGCAGGGGAAAAATCTAATGCCAATCAAGCACAAAACAAAAGCGCTCCCTCCCAGCAAGATGGCGATCGCTATGTAATCAAAATTAATGGCGAAGAATTGGTCGAAATCAATGAAGCTACACGACTAGCACAGACCAATCCCACCAAAAATTTGGCAGAAGATGCATTGCAAGCAACTAATCGCCTGCGGAGACTTCTAGGCAATGCATCTCCCCTAAAAGAAATTGCTAATTTACCAGTCCGTCAACCAGTCTCAATACCAAAGCTGCCTCAACAGATTGCCGTTGGAGTAGTGCAAGCCACTTTGAGAGGCATGGCTTCTTATTACGGCTATGACGGTTCTGGTACTCAGACTGCAAGTGGTCAGAGATTTAACCCAGAAGCAATGACTGCCGCTCATCGCAGCTTACCCTTTGGTACGCAAGTGCGTGTAACCAACACCCGCAACGGTCGTTCTGTAGTGCTGCGAATTAATGACCGAGGCCCATTCATTCGGGGTCGAGTCATTGACGTATCTGCTGGCGCGGCTCGAATTTTGGGAATGATGGGTAGTGGTGTTGCACCAGTACATATTGAAGTTTTGGGAAAATAATTATTAGGCAAGAGGCAATAGGCAATAGGCAATAGAGGTTTTCCCAATGCCCAATGCCCAATGCCCAATTACCAATTCCCAGTTCCGTATCACTTAATTCCCCTAGTTCAATCAACTCTTCCCTCTGTTTCAGATATAAACTAACGGGGGAGGGATCGATAAGAACTAGGGGTATTTTTGTGCGCCTGCTGACAACAGTCGCAGCTTTACGCTGCTATTTAACTAAACGCTGCTCAGAAAACAAGCTGATTGCGGTTACTGAGGATCTAAGACTAGATGAGATAACTGGCTGGTATCAGACGGCAGTCGGTCTAGTACCAACGATGGGGAATTTGCATCAAGGTCATTTAAGCTTGATCCAACGGGCGCGGCAAGAAAATTCTACGGTGATTGTAAGTATTTTCGTCAATCCCCTGCAATTTGCTCCTAACGAGGATTACCAACGCTACCCCCGGACTTTAGAGCAAGACCAAAAACTTTGCGAACAAGCTGGAGTAGATGCCATTTTTGCACCGACTCCTGAAGAGATGGCAGTTCCGCAGAAGAGTATACAAGAATCAAAGGTTACACAAGTTATACCCCCATCTGCTATGATGACAGGCTTGTGTGGTCGTTCTCGGCTGGGTCACTTTCAAGGTGTCGCTACGATTGTTACCAAGCTTTTCAACTTGGTACAGCCTGACCGTGCCTACTTTGGTCAAAAGGATGGTCAGCAACTGGCAATTATTAAACGCTTAGTAGCTGACTTAAATTTGCCAGTAGAAATTGTTGCTTGTCCAACAGTGCGGGAAGCGTCGGGTCTTGCCTTCAGTTCTCGTAATCAATATTTGACTGCAACGGCAAAAGAACAAGCGGCAGCATTATATCGCGGCTTGCAACGGGCTGAAGCTGCATTCATTGCAGGCGATCGCAATAGCAACCAGTTGATAGCAGTAGTGCAGCAAGAAGTGGTAATAGTCAGCACGATTTTAGTGGAATATATTGAATTAGTTGATCCGGCTACGTTGATGTCTTTAGAAAAAGTTGAGGAGGAAGGAATGTTGGCGATCGCAGCTCGTCTTGGTTCTACACGTTTGATTGACAATATCATCTTGCGCGATCGTCAACCCATCATCGCCATTGATGGCCCCGCCGGGGCGGGAAAATCCACAGTGGCGCGGCAAGTGGCAGCAAACCTGGGTTTAGTCTATTTAGATACAGGAGCAATGTACCGTGCTGTCACTTGGCTTGTACTGCAAAAGGGGATTGCTATTGATGATGAGTGTGCGATCGCTGAATTAACTAATCTGTGTAAAATTGAACTTACTCCTACCCAGGATTTACAATCGTCCGTGCGGGTTTGGATTAACGGTACTGATGTTACCCAGGTAATTCGCACCATTGAGGTAACATCTCAAGTATCTGCGATCGCAGCCCAAAGCGCTGTCCGCCAAGCACTGGTTAAACAACAGCAAAGTTGGGGTAAAAAAGGTGGTTTAGTCGCAGAAGGGCGAGATATTGGTACTCACGTTTTCCCCGATGCCGAAGTGAAAATCTTCTTAACTGCTTCTGTGAGTGAACGTGCCCGTCGCCGCCAGGAAGACTTTCACAAACAAGGCCAATCCGCAATCAATTTAGAGCAGCTAGAACGGGATATTGCCGAACGTGACTGGAAAGATAGTACACGTAAAGTTTCGCCTTTGCAAAAAGCAGCAGATGCCATTGAAGTTCAAACTGATGGTTTGGATGTGTCTGAAGTCACGGCACAAATTGTTAACTATTACCAGCAGCGTTTATCTCAGTCCTAATCACCGCTATTGACTGTTAACTTTTTAGTTTTAAAGGGTGGTGGGTGAGTGATTATTCACTTACCATCCTCTAAAGAGTGTTTAAAAAAAATATAATTTTGTTACTGTATTTATTAAGCCTTATTTAGAAATAATTATATTATTTAAGTATTAAATCATCTAGCTTTCGACTGATTTACCACATCGCAATTAATCCTACTAAAGATAGAAGTATTAAAGCTTTAATTGCTAAATGCTAATTACAGATTGGGCTTTCGCTACGAGATATTAGCCATTTTTATTTATAACTGTGAATTCATAGCGATTTGACTTATCACCGAAGTACTTTCTTTTCATCTTCACTTTATCTTCACTTTGGTAGTAGAATGACGATGTTAAGTTTTATGTTCCATCATTAAAGACATAAAACCTTAAAAATAAAAGCTGTTAATTTTCCAAGCTTCTGCAATAGCTTGAAACTGGAAACCGGTAAAGAGAGGATTTCACACAATGGTATTTGTACAGCCCCCGCTACCCTTCGACAAGAATGCTTTAGAGCCAAATGGCATGAAAGCTGAAACTTTCGAGTATCACTATGGTAAGCATCACAAAGCTTATGTAGACAACCTCAACAAGCTGACTGAAGGTACAGAACTTGCTGATAAGTCTCTGGAAGAAGTGATCAAAATTTCCTTCCAAGACTCCTCTAAAGCGGGAATCTTCAACAACGCTGCTCAAGTTTGGAACCACACCTTCTTCTGGAATTCCTTGAAACCAAATGGCGGCGGCACACCCACTGGTGATCTCGCAGCTAGGATTGATAAAGATTTTGGTAGCTTCGACAAATTCAAGGAAGAGTTCTCTAACGCAGCTGCGACTCAATTTGGCAGTGGTTGGTCTTGGCTGATTGATGATGGTGGTACGCTGAAGGTGATCAAAACACCAAATGCAGAAAACCCTCTAGCTCATGGTAAGAAGGCACTCCTAACCTTGGATGTTTGGGAACATGCCTACTACATTGACTATAGAAACGCTCGTCCAGCGTTCATCAAAAATTTCCTAGATAACTTGGTTAACTGGGACTTTGCTGCTGAAAACTTGGCTAAAGCTTAATCAACTGTCAGTCTTAAATTGGTTGTGGCTTTTAATAGCTGTGTAAAGCAAAGATAACCAGTTAATTTATCAATAATTACCAGCAGTCACGAGTAGTATCGTGGCTGTTTTTGATTGGCTAGGCATATAGCTGATCTGGTGGGATATTCTGAGTAAGTCCGCAGCAACACTGGTTTAGATTAAAAAATTAATTGTAAAAAAAATTTTACTTAAGTAAATGGGCATGAATAATAAAAGGTTTGTACTAAGGGTTTCAGATATCAAAATAGGGCTGAAACCTTGACTCATAGCTAATTTGATTATTTTATATTGCGTAACATAGTTTGATTTATTCCTGCCTACTTACTTAAGTATAAAAAACCTGATATTTTAACGTCTATGTGTCACGAGATACAAAAAAATTCAAATTCGAGAGTGGAGCAGTAATGCTTCAACTCTTGAGAAGATTAACATTCATATAAAACATGAGGAAAATCCAACTTTGCACCATCTTTATGGCTGCTGTCTTAGCCAGACTTATTGATTTGGCATCAAGGTTGTCAAGGAAAATGAAAAGCGGTGTGACGATCGCAGCATTTGTAGCGATCGCAGTGCTAGCCGGACATACTGTATCAGCGCAAGTACTACCCCCAACTTTATCTTCGCTAAAGACTGTCGCAATTCCAGAGCCTGACAATTATGGAGAATTTATCAAAGATAAGAGCAAAGCGATCGCCTTAGGAAAGGCTCTTTTCTGGGATATGCAGGTTGGCAGCGATGGCAAAATGTCTTGTGCTACTTGCCATTTTCATGCAGGAGCAGACAACCGGGCTAAAAACCAACTCAGTCCGGGGATATTGCGCGTGAATGCAGATAAAAGTCCAAATCCGGATAATACTTTCAATATCGGTCAGCCGAACTACACACTCAACCCAGGAGATTACCCATTCCACAAACTGGAAGATCCAAATAACCGTCTCTCAACAGTTCAATCCGACAGTAATGATATTGCCTCCTCCCAAGGGGTCTTTAATTCAAAGTTCGTTGCTGCCGTTCCGGGTAGTCCCGAGGATACAGTGACTCAACTCGACGATCCGGTTTTTAACGTCGGAGGCATCGAGACCCGCCGGGTAGAGCCGCGCAACACACCAACCGTGTTCAATGCGGTGTACAACTTCCGCAACTTTTGGGACGGACGAGCACAGAATATCTTCAATGGGGTAGATCCGTTTGGGACAAGAAACCCCAATGCGAAGCTGTACAAAGCAGCAACCCTCTTAAGTCCGCTACAAGCAGTTAGTGTCAAACTCAAAAATTCATCTCTAGCTTCGCAAGCAGTGGGGCCACCGCTCAGTGCCTTTGAGATGTCCGCAGATGGTCGCACGTTCCAAGATATTGGTGACAAATTTGAGTTTAATCTGCTTGACAACATATTAAACATTGTCAAGAGCGGGAAGCTCCCTCTCCCTAGAGAGCTTGGTAAAAAGTTACTTCCTCTGAGACCGCTTGGGAAGCAGATCGTACATCCTGAAGACAGTGTACTAGGTCAGTACAGCAGAGCGCCAGAAAAGGGCCTAACAACGCTTACCTATGGGCAGATGATCAAGGCTGCCTTCAAGCCTGAATGGTGGCAATCCACTCAGTTAATCCAGGTTGATAAAGCGGATGGAAATAGCCGGAAAGTTGTCCTCCTACCGGATCTCTCGAATAGCACTGAGGAGTACACACAAATAGAGTACAACTGGTCGCTGTTCTTCGGGCTAGCTATACAACTGTACGAGTCAACATTAGTATCCGACAATGCGCCTATTGACAAGTTCTTAGAAGGAAATACTAGCGCTCTAACTGCCCAGCAGCAACAAGGTCTCACTCTTTTTAAAAACAGCGGTTGCATCTTTTGCCACGGTGGAGCAGAATTCACTGCTGCTTCGGTTAGAAATGTGCAGAATAGGGGGCGACTCACACGTTCGCCAGCACCTGGAAACCCTATTGAAGATACCGGCTTTTTCAAGATTGGGGTTACACCCGATCTTGAAGATGAGGGTGTGGGCGCTGATGACGGGCTGCAACCTGTATCACGTCCGTTATCGGAGGCGCGACTAGCCCAGCAAGGAAAGTTCCAAGAAGTCTTTGGTGAAGCGCCCAATATCACGCCTGGTCTAGTAGAAGCAGATGGAGTTTTTAAAGCTCCGGGACTCCGTAATGTAGATATGACTGCTCCCTATATGCACAATGGTGGAATGTTGACCCTGCGGCAAGTAGTCGATTTCTACAGTCGGGGCGCGGCGGACGACACTCCAAATACACCTCGCCTTCCTGTGCTAAATCTGAGCGACGAAAACAAGGAGGCACTAGTGGCCTTCTTAAAGGCACTCACTGATGAGCGAGTTCGTTACGATAAAGCACCCTTCGACCATCCGCAGTTGTTCATCCCTAATGGACATCCAGGGAACCAAACCTCTGTCACCAATGATGGTACTGGTAAAGCTACCGATGCTTTAGTGGAAATCCCATCTGTTGGTCGTAATGGTCGCAGCAGTCCCAGCCCCAACTTTCTTGAGTAACCTTAAATAGCCACAACCCCTTTTGGGTGTGGCAGTTGACCTTGATAAATCTTGTAAATAGGTTTCATCCCCGCTTCTTCGAGGCGGGTTTTTAGTACCCTTAACTGCCTTCTGTATCCTAAAAGTAGTAGCATAAAAATTAAAATACTATATGGATAGCAAAGAACTAGCGCAATACATCGAAGCAACGAATAGCATCACTAAACCTTGGGTATTGGTACAACTGCGCCTCAAGAAATTGCAAGAGCGCCGAGCCACCCTCACAAACGATGTCTACACCAAAGAATTAGAAGATATTTACCAAGACTTGATGAATTTGGGTGAATGGTGGCGCGGTATTGAAGATGAGGTATTTTAAAGTGAGGAGTTATGACTTCTCCTAATTTTTAACTCTTGCACAAACGCGATTAATCGCGTCTCCATTCCTAACTTAAAACGCAACCTGATGGCTCAAGCTCTCGATCAAGTCGATTACGATACTCTCGATGCCGCAAAAAGACGCTTCATCGAAGCTGCAAAACGCACACTTACCTTTGCAAGTGCCTATGGTACCGTCCCCTCGTCCGGTCTTGGAGCAAGTGCTAACGCTTTCAGCTTCAATCTCGCTCCATTTATTCAAGCGGGCGCTCCAGAACTTTCTCTAACACTCGTCCCCGAAGGACTAGGAACGGCAGACGATACCCGCCCTGATGACCTTTCTGAAGAAGAACTTCGACGATTTTGGTGGAATATCGGTATCAAGATGATCTCGTGTTTGACAAACGACGCGGCAACATCAGGGATGCAGACTCTACTTCTTGGTCTTTATCTGCCATCAAGTACTCCTGAAACTATCTTTACCCCCGCTTTCCTTGATGGGTTTCTGGATGGAGTCGTTGAGGGGTGCAAACGAGTAGGGTGTGTCTATCTCTCCGGGGAAACTCCTCAACTAAAAACTAAGATGATTCCAGGTCGACTCGACATTGCAGGCTCGGTTTTTGGCGTGATGCCGCCTGGTGTCGCTCCTATTGATAGCTCGCGTCTTGATGCCGGAAATACTATTGTTCTTGTTGAGAGTTCTGGCCCTCATGAGAACGGGTTTACTCCACTGCGAAAGCTCACTGAGTCTCTTCCTGATGGCTATAGAACAAAACTTCCGAGTGGGCAGGAGTTTTGGGAAGCGATGAATGCTGCGTCGTATCTCTACACGCCACTTGTACAGGCGGTCCTTGGCGAGGGAATTCGCCCCACCGCGATGGAAAATATCACTGGTCATGGTTGGCAGAAGCTGATGCGGTCGGTGAAGCCACTTCGGTACGTCATCGAAACAATGCTCCCAGTGCCGGAGATATTTACTTTTGTCGAGGGTCATCTTGAGGGCGGGGCAGAGACGATGCTTTCCGTGTTCAATTACGGAGCCGGATTTGCATTTTATACTGAATCTGAGCAGGATGCAGAAAGGATTGTCATCCTCGCAAGAGAACATCAGCTAACGGCTGTGATTGCCGGTAGAGTTGAAGCATCCCTTAGCCGCGAGGTGGTAGTAGAACCGCTTGGGGTGACGTTGAAGGGAGATTCTTTTGGAATTGCGCGGGGAGTATAGTTAGCCGCAAGCGTAGGCATAGCCCGTTGTAGACATCGCTAGTTTTTGGAGAGCTATTATAAACTCACTTATGCGATGCCTGCGGCTGGCTTTGCCTACCCTGAAGTCATTACTAGATGAAATAAAAGTTAGTATAATTACTGGGATTTGTATTTTTTTAATACGTAAAATATATTTAAATCTCAGACTGATTCGAGAAAATTATTCTCCTAAGCCTTTAAAAACAAGCTATTTAGCATAAATAATATAGGCGTATTTATAAAATTTTATATGCAATATTTTTTACTACTTATATTTAAAGTAGTTCAAACTACCCATGACTACTGAGGTTAAGATTTGCTAACGTAGTCTTAACATATTGAAAAATTTGCTGAAAAAGCTGAGAAAGTAGCCACCAATAAACTAATTTACAGTGTTGGAAATTTCTCATCTGTAAATAGGGCGTTTTAGTGTGTTAAGAATATATATTTTTATTCAGAGGGGGTTATGGCTGTAAATTTGGCCCGGACTACTGCTTCGGCAGAACTTTTGAAGCAAGTATTCCAGAACATTGATGCATACAGTTGTCCAAGGTTATTCAACTTTCACATGCACACTGTCCACTCAGATGGCAGGTTGCAGCCGAGTGCATTGATGGAGCAGGCGATCGCTATTGGACTAAAAGGATTAGCGATCACTGACCATCATGGCATTATCGGCTATCAAGCAGCCCTTGCTTGGTTAGAAGATTGGAAGTGGAGTAATCCTGGTGCAACAACTCCTTACCTGTGGAGTGGCGTAGAAATCAATGCTAACCTTCTGGATATAGAAGTTCACATTTTGGCTTACGCTTTTGCTCCAGAACACCCTAGCATGAAACCCTATCTGCAAAGAAGGCCGACTACAGGCCAAGAATATCAGGCAAGTAACGTGATTGCCGCTATTCATCAAGCTGGGGGATTGGCAGTTCTGGCTCATCCAGCCCGTTATAAGCGATCGCATTTTGACTTAATTCCAGCTGCATCCCAAAAGGGTATCGATGGTGTGGAAACTTTCTACGCCTACAATAACCCTAACCCTTGGAAACCCAGCGTATTGGAATCCGAACAAGTGCAAAAGTTGGCTGATGAATACTTTCTTTTCAATACCTGTGGTACTGACACCCACGGTTTGAGCCTGCTACAACGCTTGTAAAGATGAATCAATTTTTTTAAATCTCCTGGTTCAATCTGCCAGGAGGTTATCTTTTTTTGGATGTCCAATAGTTAATTTATTTTAGAGTTAATTTCAAGAGATTGAGAAGCTATCTCGATTATCTCTTTGGCAGCTTTTTCTTTACGTTCACTATAGCGGTCTGTGAGATAATCAACTTTGTCACGCAATAGCAAGGAAAACTTGTAAAGTTCTTCCATTACATCTACAACGCGATCGCGATAGGGTGAATCTTTCATCGTGCCGTCTTCATTAAACTCTTGATATGCTTTAGCCACTGAAGATTGATTGGGGATAGTAAACATCCGCATCCAGCGCCCAAGAATTCTTAATGTGTTGACAGCGTTGAAAGACTGCGATCCGCCGCTTACTTGCATGACAGCCAAAGTTCTGCCTTGAGTCGGGCGAACGGCTCCGATACTGAGCGGAATCCAGTCAATTTGGTTTTTCATGATGCCAGAAATCTGACCGTGCAGTTCTGGGCTAGACCAAACTTGGCCTTCTGACCACAGGCTTAATTCACGTAACTCCTGCACCTTTGGGTGGGTGTCAGGTACGCTACCATATATTGGCAGTTCGCGGGGATCGAAAAACTTCACTTCTGCCCCAAATTCTTCAATAATGCGTGCTGCTTCTTCTGCTAAGAGACGGCTATAGGAACGCTCACGCAAGGAGCCATACAAAAACAAAATTCTGGGCGGATGGTCAAATGTCGTCATGGTAATTGCTTAGGGATTTCCAAGAAATAAGTATCCAATAAAAGGAACCACAGAGGCGCAGAGAAGCCAGTGCGTTGGGGAGACAGCGCCGTGGGAGGGTTTCCCGACTTGAGGCGACTGTCGTCGGGTTCCCCGACTTGTAGCAACTGGCGCGACACGGAGAGATGAAGAAGTTGCAATCTTTATTGAGCAGGTGTAATTTCTTTATTCACAGACTCAATCAATTGAGTCACCCGTTCTTTAATCTCATCGCGGACTCTAGGAAAAATTTCTGGTTGTTCTGCTGGATCGTCTAATTGCCAATCTTCAAATACTTCCTGCATAACCCACTCTGGCGGTAAATTCACGCCACAGCCACACAAAGAAATCACTACATCAAAGTCTTGTGCTTGGAAATCACTGAGGGGTTTGGAGTGTTGATCGGTAATGTCGATACCAATTTCTTTCATGGTGGCGATCGCTTCTGGTCTGACTTGACTTGCTTCTAATCCAGAGCTAATCACTTCAATTTTTCCCTTACCAAGGGTTTTAGCAAAGCCTTCCGCCATTTGAGAACGGGCAGAATTCTTTTTGCAGACGAACATTACACGTTTCATGGTTCAACTCCTCCGAATAATTGTGGACTAAACTTATCAGGCTCTCGATTTTGGTGTTGTGAAATAACGTTTTTCAAACCAGAAAGCAACATTAACCAGACCAATCAACACAGGCACTTCCACCAGAGGCCCGACAACGGCGGCAAAAGCAACACCCGAATTAATCCCAAACACTGCGATCGCAACTGCGATTGCAAGTTCAAAATTATTTCCTGCCGATGTAAATGCTACACTTGCGGCTCTAGAATAGTCCGTCTTAACGCGCCAAGCCATATAAAAGCTGACCAGAAACATGATGATGAAGTAGACGATCAAAGGAATTGCAATCTTCACCACATCTAAGGGGATCTGAACAATCAAATTCCCTTTCAAGCTGAACATAACGACGATTGTAAATAACAGAGCAATCAGCGTGATCGGGCTGATTTTAGGCACAAATTCCTCATGATACCACTGCTTACTTTTCACCTTTACTAAGAAGAAACGAGTGAAAAATCCTGCTAAAAAGGGAATACCAAGATAGATAAATACACTTTCAGCAATTTCGGCAATACTGACATCCACAACACTGCCTTGTAAGCCAAATAGTGGCGGTAATATAGTGATGAAAAACCAAGCGTAAGGACTATAAAAAATGACTTGAAAGATGCTGTTGAAGGCAACCAATCCAGCCGTGTATTCTGTATTGCCTCGTGCCAAATCACTCCACACAACTACCATTGCAATACACCGGGCTAATCCAATCAAAATCAATCCCGTCATGTATTCTGGGTAATTATGTAAGAAGATAGCCGCCAGAGCAAACATCAAAATTGGCCCAATAATCCAATTTTGAATTAGTGAAACACCAAGAATTTTTCCGTTGCAAAATACATCCCCTAATTCTTCGTATCGCACCTTGGCTAGGGGCGGGTACATCATCAGAATTAACCCGATGGCGATCAGTATATTAGTTGCTCCCACCTGGAACTGATTGATAAACGCTTCTACTCCCGGAAAGAAATAGCCTAGACCAACACCCATGGCCATTGCTAAAAAAATCCACAAGGTTAGAAAGCGGTCAATAAAAGAGAGGCGTTTTCCAGTTTTTTTGTTCATTACAATTAACCCCATACATAAATGCAGGAGCTTAGAGCAGGAATTTCAGATTATTCAATCCAACATCCAAAATTGAAAATCTAAAATTCGGTGAGTTATATCAAGAGTATATATCCATCATTTCAAAAAAAGTTGATTTGTAAATACCTATAAAAGTAAAATTAAACAAAATATTATAAAAAAAATTGATGAATATTTAAGTTTCGCAGGGGGGACGGATAGGTAATATTGGGCTAAAGCGGCGGAATTCTGCTAGATACTGCTCTAGGGCAACAAATTGCGGCAGATTGAGGCTGTAGTAAATCCAGCGCCCTTCTTGACGGGCGCGAACTAAACCAGCTTCTTTCAAGGTTTTGAGGTGAAAAGACAGTTTAGACTGAGTTGTTCCCAGGTGGTCGCATAGGTCGCACACGCATAGTTCTTGAGAGCGTAAGAGTTCTAAGACCTGAATTCTTAGGGGATCGGATAGGGCATGAAAGCCAGCAGCGATCGCATCAGGAGTGAAGGTGCTATTAGGAGCCATCAATTTTTTTTGAAGTATTTATTTATGGTAAAGTCTAAATCATCGCAAAGCAATTGGCATTATTGCATCCTGAATGATGCCTACTTGTTGGTCATTATGCGAACGCGGTTTTCGGCATTTACGCCAATTAATATTGTTTGCAGAATCGGAATGCGTAGGCGTAGCCCGCCGCAGGCATCGTTTTTTGATCCCCCTTGTAGAGACGCGATGAATCGCGTCTTGTATTTATCAGTTTTGTACGTATTATAAATTTATCCAAATCCAGCAAATCTGATCGCTAAAATTAAAAAAAGCAAGATAACGAAGAAATGCTTAACTCAACTGTATTGATTTTTGGTTTATAGTCGATTCTTAGTTGGGATCACAATCATTGAGAAATAGGGTACTTTATCTGGATCAACTTCATCCAAGGGTATGATGCGTTGCTGTGATGTTGATGCCCGCTCAATATATCTTGCCCGTGATGCTAGCCCTAATTTATGCAGAATATCTCGTACTTTAGTAAAGTGACGACCTAGCTTCATAATTGCTGCTGCATCAGTCATCAACAAATGTGTAGTCAGTTCTTCTGCTGGCAATGGGGCGGGTAAGACTGTGAGAATATCGGTGTAGTAGGTGAAAGGTATACCCAAGGCTACCGGACAAGCCATCAGCGAGGAAACTCCGGGGATAACTTCTGTTGGGTACTCTTCAGATAACCGCGTGAAAACGTACATGAATGAACCATAGAAAAATGGATCTCCCTCGCATAGCACCACCACATCTCGACCTGCGGCTAAATGGTCGGCGATTGGTTGAATTTCGTTGTCATAAATAGACTTGGCCTTTTCTGGTTCTAAAGCGCGGGGGAGATGAAACAACACCTCGATTTGATTACCAGGAAGATATTGCGCCACGATCGCTCTAGCAACACTTTCTTTATCTGTGGCTGATTGATAAGCTACCACAGGAGCCGCACGTAATAGCCGCAATGCTTTCAGAGTCAATAATTCGGGATCGCCGGGGCCTACACCAATTCCATAGAGACGACCTTTGATTTTGCTCATTATTCTTCCTCCGTTGCCAGGGCGTTAACTGCGGCGGCTGCGATCGCACTTCCACCGCGCCGACCGTGTAATGTTAAAAATGGTACATTCCTGCTATCTGCTGCCAGCGCCACTTTCGATTCGGCTGCACCGACAAATCCCACTGGAAAGCCTAAGATAATCGCAGGTTTGTTAGCTCCCTCATCGAGCATTTCTAAGAGTCTGAATAGTGCTGTGGGCGCATTACCAATTGCAATTACCGATCCCCCCAGGTGCGATCGCCATAATTCCAAGGCTGCTGCCGACCTTGTAGTACCCAGACGCTTGGCCATTTCTGGGACTTCCGGCTCGTTGAGGGTACAGATAACTTGATTGTTTGCAGATAACCGCCGCCTGGTAACGCCATCAGCAACCATCCGGCAATCGCATAAGATTGGCGCTCCTGCTGCTAGCGCTGCCCTTGCGGATTGCACTGCTGTTGGTGAATATCCCAAGTCAGTAACAATATCCGTCATCCCACAGGCATGAATGAGACGCACGGCAACTTTTGCTACATCTGGTGGCAGCACATCTAGGTTTGCTTCTGACCGGATGATTGCAAAAGAATTACGGTAAATTTCGTTGGCATCTCGGATATAGTCATTTGTCATCGGTCATTTGTCATTTGTAAGGGCTTTAAGTCTATTTACGTTGCGTAACATACTTGGTTTTTTTTCGCGCCAACTTACCTAAGTGTTTATTGAATCACAGTTGCAATTGAGCGATCGCACATCGATTGCTAAATTCCCTGAAGGATTCATCGAGATTCAAGCGTTGAATTTTATATACATCTAGCATCCGCTTTATTAATGCAGGTAGTTCCGCAAAAGTCACATATTGATATATTTGCCGTCCAAATTTATGCTCGTTGTCACCAACATAAACGTGATAGCCTTCTACAGTTCTATTGCCATCCTCAATGCTGACACCGAGCAAAGTAATATCACTCTTGCTATGCTGGGCGCAGGATTTTTCGCAGCCAGTAAAGTGGATATTAACTGGGCAATCCAGAGTAACGCGAGTTTCAAGATACTCTGCTAATGCCAACGCATGACTTTTGGTGTCCGTAGCAGAAGAGGCACAACCTTTGTTTCCAGAACAGGCAATTAACGCACTCTTTATATTAGTTGCTGAGGTATCTAATCCTAAGAAAGCAATTTTACTTTGGACATCACCAACCCATTGCTGAGGAATATCTGTTAGCAGCAAATTTTGCCAGGGGGTTAACCGAAGAGTGCCACTACCATATTTTGCTGCTAAATCTGCCAAACCCTTCATCTGCTTAGTCTCCAACCGTCCAAGAGGTAACACCGCACCAATGTAAAATAAGCCTTGCTGACGTTGGGGATGCATGCCAATATGCTGATATTTAGCATCTGACCGCTCCCCCAACCCCTCTCCTGCAAGGCTACCGTGTACACACAAATCGGAGTTACTTTGAGATCCGGGTTTTACCCCCCTTAATCCCCCCTTTCCAAGGGGGGAAAGAAAATCTAGTTCCCTCCCCTTTCCAAGGGGAGGGTTAGGGTGGGGTAATTCGATAACTTGTGTGTACACCGTAGCTTTCCCTGGTAGGGAAGGGGGTTGGGGGGTTAGGTCACTGCATAAAAGAGGGAAAGGTAAGCGCTGCTGAACTTCTTGGAGATAATTTTCACAACCCAAAGTATTCAATAACTCTAAGAGACGTAACCGACGCTTATTTGTAGTATTAGTATGAGCTAGATAGACCTCTGTTAAAGCTGCTAAGACGGGTAAACATTGCTCTGGTGTTAACAAAATCCCCGTATCGCTAGGCGGTTGACCCTTTGCCCCGACACTGAGATAAAGACGGAAGTAAACATCAGCATCGACTAAGACAGCAGCAAATAGGATATCATTCAAGCGATCGCACACCCGAATAATTCCACCACCATCAAAACAAACGCTAAATTTTGCCGAGAGTCCTGAAAGCACCGGATGTGCGGCAATATAATTATCCCAACCTTGGACAAAAGGGCGGGTGTCGATTAATTCTTGCGGGTCAATACCAGCAGTTGGGCTGGTCATAATATTACGGATGTGGTCTACAACCGAATTGCGAGAACCCAATCCCATATCCTGTAAATGCTGCAAAACCTCACTATTGATCCCCGTGCGAATTTCGCGGACTTGTAGGTTAGCTCGATTAGTGACATCAACATAGCCACCACCATGCTGGTCTGCTATATCTGCGATCGCACGGCACTGCTGACTACTAATAATTCCGCCTGGTATTCTAATGCGAGATAATATACCATCGGCGGCGGGTGTAGCATAAAACAAGCCAGGACAAGTGGCAAATCCAGAAAGCAAACTTGGAACTCCTTCCCCGTGCAACGCAGGGAGTAGATGGTGAGTGTGACATCTTGAGAGTTGGCATTCTGACTTGGGTGATCCCATCACAGCTGCGGCACAGTCCCGGAATTTCACCGGAGTTTCCCAACACCAAGCCTTAATAATTTAGCACGAGAAGGTAGTCAGAAAATTTAATAGTTGGAGTTGCAATCGCAAAATCTTGCGTCTGTTGCTAGAAAAAGCGATCGCTAATTTGGCTATTCAAAAACATAATTTTGAGCCACTTTCCAATAGCGCGAGAACCGCTTCAGGTCAATATAGCCATCATAGTCAAAAAATGGTTCGACCTCTAACGTTTCCACTGCTATAGAACCCTCTATTTGATTGCAGATATCATCAAACCGGGGACTGGGACTGTTGGCTGTGACGACTAAATTGGCATCATGTTCTTTCGCAAAAGCTAAAATTTCTTGTCCCACATCGCCACGACGAATAACAACGGGTAACTCTAGCAAGCATTCGTAAATAAACGTGAGGCGTTTAAGACTCAGTTGCCATTCATCTATCAAAGCCTCATCCCAAACCCAGATAGCTGGGGCATCGGGGTATTTTTGTAGTCCGGGGTTGTATGGACTGAGGCAGTCTCCATGCAGCCAAACAATTGGTTTAGTCATTTTTCATTTGTTATTTTTCATTTGTCAAGAGTTATCGAGGAAGGCATGAGGCAGAGGGCAGGAGGCAGAGGGCAGGAGGCAGGAGGAAAACTGCACTATCTTCCTGCCGCGACCGGACGGGTCTTGGGTTTAAGACCCCACCGTTAGACGGCGCTTACAATTGGGAGGGGTTTGAATCCTCTTCCAATTGTGCCTTCTGCCTCCTGCCTCCTGCCTCCTGCCTCCATCAATATTTTCTTCCTTGTCCCCCTTGTCCTCCCCCACTCCCTCTGCTCCCCTTCCCTTTTTTATCACGCTGCCAACTTTGGCTATTGGCTTGTCTGCTAAATTCTCCTTTGGGAAAAAGTCGCTGTTCTAATTCTTCATAGCTGCCTTCAAAATCACAATGACCGTAAAGCGGACATTTCTGGCAATAAACGCCTTCAGTGTAGCGTTCTAAGTTCTCACGATTGAAAAAATACGGTTTCTGACTAAAGGTGCTGGCAACCCACTGCCATGACATATTATTGCTAGCAGGATCACCATCTAAAAGGTGTTCAAGAAACCACTTGGCTCCTGCTTGCCAACCAATACGCCGCCAATGGACAATGTAAGCCGCTAGCCACATTCGTGCATGGTTATGTAGATAGCCAGTTTCTTTTAAATCATGGCTAAAACTGTCGATGCAAACCCTGCCTGTGGTTCCTTGTCTGATATCTTGCGGCAATTCGGGTAAATATTCAGCCACAGTGTAACCAGTTTTGTACTCTTCCTGGTCTTTCCAGATTTCATCCCCTAACTTCACATATAACCGTTGCCAATAGTCGCGCCAACCTAACTCATTAATTAATTTCGTAACATCGTTTTTTTGCTGTACCTGGTCAAAAACATAATCTCGAATTTCTCGCAAACTCAAAACGCCATAACGGATATAGGGCGAAAGTCGCGTCACCGCACCTGTGAAAAAATTACGTGTTTGCGCGTAACGTACTGGGTCGATTTTTTGCAGCGCGTCTTGTGCTGCTTTGCGTCCCCCCACTGTTTCACTGATGTGGTCATCGCGTTCTGCTGCACCTGGGAATTGTTCGCGGAGATAGGCTACCAACTCATCGCGGTTGGTAAATTCGCGTTGCATATCTTTAGACATTGTAAGCAAATTATGAATGGGTGCGTAGGCGTAGCCCGCACTTCGACAAAGCTCAGTGACCACCACAGGCATCGCTCAATAGCTCAACGTTATGTACAATTCTAAAACGATTGCAATCTCTCACACCTATCATGACCAATATTCCCCAAATCGGACAACCAGCGCCAGATTTCTCTACTCCTGACCAAAATGGCAATTCAGTCACTCTTGACGACCTCAGCAGTCAGTGGGTTATCCTCTACTTCTACCCCAAAGATGACACACCCGGTTGTACCACCGAAGCGAAAGATTTCAGCGAGTTGTATCAAGACTTCAGCGCACTGGGAGCGAAAATCTTAGGCGTGAGTCCAGATTTGGGTAAGTCCCATTGTAAATTTATCAGCAAACATAACTTGTCAATCACCCTCTTGAGTGACCCAGAACATATTTTGACAGAAGCCTATGGTGCTTGGCGCTTAAAAAAATTTATGGGAAAAGAATATATGGGTGTTGCTCGTTCAACTTTTCTCATTTCACCTGATAAAATTATTGCCTATACTTGGCCGAACGTAAAAGCCAAAGGTCATGCTCAGGCAGTTTTAACTAAATTACAGGAATTAGCAGCCACGTAAAATTCTCAGTGAGTCATACAAATGTCAGCAAAACTTCAATAAGTGAGCAACTATGGCTATTTGCGTGTAAGTTTACCAAAAAATGGTCTTATGTTGTCTATGATTCAAGTCAAAGAGTCTACTCAGAACAAGAATTGTTAACGTTATGCCCAACAAAACTAGGTTTTGTTTAGTTAGATAGTATATAGAGTCGCATAAATTATGGTTCAATTTATCCAAGCACAAAATGTTGGGCTTGCTTATTTGGAGGAAAAATTTAGTTTACAGCTAGCCGAAGATGAGGTATTCTTCACGGAATGGTTTGAAAATTTACCGGAAATTACAGATTTAGAAAAGCAAGATTTAGACAGAATAAAACTTCATTTTCTCCGCTTAGTCAAGCGTCCTCCTTTGTCAGAAGAAACGGTGAAATTAGTAGTTTTATCTCCTTTACTCAATTTAGCTGGATTTTATGATGAGCCTTTTTATATGAGAGGCGAGGAATCAATAGGAATTTCTGCGGAAGATGAAGGAGAAATCATTAGAGGTAGAATTGATGTTTTAGTTATTCAAGAACAATTCTGGTTGTTAGTAATTGAATCTAAAAGGTCTAGCTTTTCTCTTTTAGAAGCCGTACCTCAAGCACTTGTTTATATGTTGGCTAATCCTAATCAAGACAAACCTACTTTTGGATTAGTAACAAATGGTAGTCATTTCATTTTTATAAAACTGACTAAACAAAATATACCAAAGTATGCGTTGTCTGATGAATTTACACTTTTGAAACGGAAAAGTGAACTATATCAGGTTCTAAGCGTATTAAAAAATTTGAGTCAAAGTTTGAGTTAATAATTATGTCTATTCGCCCTATATACCTTGATTGCCACGCTACTACACCCGTAGATGAACGGGTATTAGCGGCAATGATCCCTTACTTCACAGAAAAGTTTGGCAACGCATCTAGTATTGGTCATATTTATGGTTGGGAATCAGAAGCTGCTGTCAAACAAACACGAGAGATTTTAGCAGCAGCAATTAATGCCACTCCCGAAGAGATTGTTTTTACAAGTGGTGCAACAGAAGCTAATAATTTAGCTATTAAAGGTGTTGCCGAAGCTTATTTTAAAAAAGGTCAGCATATTATTACTGTTGCCACTGAACATAATGCAGTTCTTGACCCTTGTAATTATTTAAAAACTCTCGGTTTTGAAATCACTATTCTCCCAGTTAAAAAAGATGGACTGATTGATTTAACTGAGTTAAACAAAGCTTTCCGTCCTGAGACAATTTTGGTTTCGGTGATGGCTGCAAATAACGAAATTGGCGTTTTACAGCCTTTAGCAGAAATTGGGGAACTATGCCATGCTTACAACATCATTTTCCACACCGATGCAGCCCAAGCTATTGGTAAAACTCCCCTGGATGTGCAAGCGATGAAAATTGATTTGATGTCGCTAACAGCACACAAAGTATTTGGGCCAAAGGGCATTGGGGCGCTGTACGTCCGCAGACGCGATCCCAGAGTGCAACTGGCTCCCCAGCAGCACGGCGGCGGACATGAACGGGGGATGCGTTCTGGGACATTGTATACACCGCAAATTGTCGGCTTTGGGAAAGCTGTAGAAATCGCTTTGGCAGAACAAGCAACAGAAAACCAACGCCTCACCCAGTTAAGACAAAGCTTGTGGTCACAGCTTTCCCAACTTGAAGGAATTCATCTCAACGGCCACCCTCAACAGCGATTGGCGGGAAACTTGAATATCAGTGTTGAGGGGGTGGATGGAGCCGCACTTTTGCTAGGATTGCAGCCAGTAATGGCGGTTTCTTCGGGATCTGCTTGCTCCTCGGCAAATACTTCACCCTCCAGTGTTCTGACAGCACTGGGAAACCCCCAACAGCTAGCTTATGCCTCAGTGCGGTTTGGCATTGGACGGTTTAATACCCAAGAGGAAATTGATATTGTGGCCAAACATGCGATCGCTACTATTCAAAGTTTACGCCAGCCTTCTTCTATGGATTCTCGCGCAGGAAAGCAGCAATTTGATCTAGCTCCTGCTGATTGAGGCGAAATTCTCCAGCAGCGATAATTCCTTCCACCTGCTTAGGATTGCGTGCGCCAACGATCGCAGCCGTCACCGCCGGATTGTTTAAAGTCCAAGCGATCGCTACCTCTCCGGCGGAGCGATCGTGTTCCTTACCAATGTGCTGCAACACCTCGACTAACTTCAGGTTACGAGATAAACGTGGCTCCTGAAACTCATCACTCTTCTTACGCCAATCATCATCTGGTAAATTGGCAACTCGCTCAGATGTCATCTTTCCTGTAAGCAAGCCAGATTGCATGGGTGAATACACAATCACACCGATGTTATTTTCCTTACAAAAAGGCAGAATCTCGTTTTCGACATCGCGCTTAACCAATGAATAAGGCGGTTGTAATGAAGTAACTGGTGCAATCTCCTGGATACGCTTCAACTGTTCGACATTGAAGTTTGAAACCCCGATATAGCGAACCTTCCCTTCATCCTTGAGCTTGGTGAGAGTCGTCCAGCCTTCTTCAATTTCTGTAGCAGGGTTAGGCCAGTGGATTTGATAGAGGTCAATGGTTTCAATGTCAAGTCGGCGCAAACTGGCTTCAACTTCCCGACGCACAGAATCCGCTTTCAGGCTGCGACCAATTTCGCCCTTTTCATCCCAAATCATTGAGCATTTAGTGAAAATATAGGGGCGACTAGATCGACCCTTGAGCGCCTTAGCAACAACCTCCTCAGAATGTCCCAGCCCATAGATAGCTGCGGTGTCAATCCAATTAACGCCAAGATCGAGAGCGCGAGCGATCGCTTCAATAGATTCTTGATCATCCTGCGCTCCCCAACCAAAAGCCCAGCCACCTCCACCAATCGCCCAAGCACCAAAGCCAATCGGGGTAATGTGAAGCTCCGAATTGCCAAGTTGTTTAGTTTGCATATCTATCCTATTTAATGATTTTTGAGTCAATTGCTAGTGTAAGGCGCAAATATTTTCTAAACCGCTATCTGCGGTGTGAATCACTACTAGTAGATACACAACAGCCAATCACTACTTCTGTAGGATTACTAAATCCTAAATGTTGTATTGAGACATACTACTGGTGTGGCAAGGCTAAAATGTTGCAAAAAAATTGTAGGTTGGGTGGAGGCTTTGCGTAACCCAACATTCTGATATATGTTGGGTTGCGCTTCGCTTCACCCAACCTACGTTTAATGCACTATTATTTTAGTCTTGCCATGCTACTACACACACTATATATACTAAATTTGCTTAAATATACCCTGATTAAAGTCAATGCTGCTGACCCTGGTTTCACAGCAACTGACATTAATCAATACCAAGGATACCGCACCGTTGAGCAAGGAGCGATCGCTACGGGAAATGGTTTTAGCGGAGGGCTTTTTGACGAAAATGGCGTGCTTCCTTGGTAGGGGCATTGAGAATTGGGCATTGGGAATTGAACATGAAGAAGAGACAAGGGAGACAAGAGAGAGACTTGTTCAAGAATTCCCCCTTGTCCCTCTGCCCCCTGCTCCCTGCCTCAATATGGATTTGAATCAATTCGTCCCCTTTTGACACTCCTGAGATAGTACCCAGAGGTTGGTCTGTTTCTTAAGTTAAAGGTGTCGCCACTGCGAACTCTCCAAATTTTGTAATTAGAAAAGGTCAAAGGCGTTCGGGGTTCGCATACTTCCGGTATGTGATTACCAAGTACAAAGTACGCTGCTCCCCTACCCATAACTTTCACCAAACCGTTTTTATCCACAAGAACTGATGTACTTTCGCTAACCGCTATACCTAAAACACTGCTAGATACACCATCCTTAATTTGACGGGCAATGAAAGCCATAATTCGACCCATTCTTTCCCGCCTATCGAAGTGCGTATCTACGATAGTTCCTTTTAAATTACTCCAATTGAAAAAGTTGTAGGTAAAGGTGATATCCCGGTAAGGATCTTCAAGAGCGTCTCTAGTTTCAATGCCTTTTTCTGAAGAAGCGCAAGCATCATAGACACAATCACTTTGGATCATCGCACCCGCACTAGTGCCACCAACACCGCCTCCCTTCAGGTGAACTGACTTAACGGCAGCCTCAAGCTTGGTATCTTTCCAATTGCGGATGTACTGGCATTGGTCGCCGCCAGCAAAAAAAATCACATCAGCATTTCTGACTTTTTCATAAATTTCAACTTTGTTTGCTTCTTGTCTATTGCGAATCAGAAGAGTTTCCACAGAGTTTACGCCCTTCATGGCAGAAATTAGCCGATTGTAATCGTGATTACCATTCGTGCGGAGAACTACAACATTAACCTTGGTTGCGGTGTTAGTACCTCCCCTAACTTGGTTAATCATCCACTGAATAGCATCATCAACATCGGGGCCACCCCCACCTAAGCTGAGGACTGGGCCAGTTAAGGTGGGGCGGACATCAGAGGAAGGAGACGTGGAGGGGCGGACATCAACAGTGTCACCCAGAAAGTAGCGTTTCCAGCTTGCAATAAAACGGGTTATTAGGAAGGTTCCCATCTTCAACAACTTGATTCCTGTACTTTTCAAGCGCCTTGCTATGCTTGGGAATGCCTTTGTCATACTAAGCGTCTGGAGCAAACTGCAATTATTGCTAGGCTGTTACGCACTTTAATTGCTTATTTATTCGTGAAATTCGTCCTTTATCATTAGTCATTTCTCAGTTGTCTTTTGTCAATAACTAATGACAAATGACAGTTTTAACGAAAAAATGTGCAATTTAGATGCGTACTAGCTTAACTCTGGCACTAGAGAGGGTAGAATTTCCAGCGTACAGGGCTTGTACTGTTTTTTAACGCTATAACCCAGAGTAATCATTGATTCTCTATCCTAAGTAAGTTATGGCGTATTAAATTTAACAACCTTGCTAAAAATCAGGCGTTACTGAATTAGATATAGGACTCATATTGGATTTCTGAAAAAATTCAGTACAACTCAAAGAGCCTTCTTGCCTATTGCCTATTGTCTATTGCCTTCTACACAAATAAGTTTAGAAATCAAATCGGATTGCTATATATGAATCTTGCTATAGAGACGCGAAAGCATTACGCTACATTAGCGTAGCCCAGCCCAGTCCAATTTCGCATCTCTACAAAAGTTTTGAAATCACTAAATACCGAAAATCGGTTTAAACGGTGATTTTTGAACCGTCAAATTTTGTGAAGGTGAAGCCATTGAATATTTCGTTGTAACCCAGTCTCTCATCCCTGAGAAGGCTAATAGCAACCTCTTCTCCCAAAGCCAAACTAGCTGAACCATCCGAGCGCCAATGGATACCACCGTGACCGCGACCAATAGCATAGTTAGTTGCCAGTTTATTCAACTCTCCACCCACAGTTAGGGGTGGTCCACTGTAAGGAATTACTTTTGTGGGATCGTTGGGATCGGGCACTACTGGATCAGGGATAACAAAGTTTTCATCAAAAAATGCTTTCAATAGTGTGACATTAACGCCAGCAGTGGCAGCCGCACCACCCGTATAGGAGGAATGGGTTGGCGATCCTTCTGGATATGCTTGGGGCAATAGATAAGTGCCAAAAGTGCTAAAGGTCTGAGCCAAGGCTTTGGAATTAAAGACCTCAGAATTAATCGGATATTGAGTTTTATTGACAATGTTGTTGTAAACTAGCCCACCATAAGCTTCCGGGCGCAGAATGCGGTGTAGATAATACTTCTGCCAGTATGACGCTCTAATCACACGTGAACTACCCAAGTTAAGCAAAGCTTGTAAATGTCCTACTGCAAAGGTTGCATTAGAACCAATTTGGGTATTCGATCTGACGTAGGGATTGCCCGGATTCAAAGGTGTACCGATGCTACCAAGAATCAAAGAGGCTCCAAGGTATGTAGGGCCGCCAATATGGGCATACTCACCTAAATCCCGAACTGTAGCTATGTAACGGTTTTTGGGGTCGTATTTAATAGACTTCCCAGAACTACCTCCATTCTGAATAGTCAACCATTCCTGGAAATCGAGTAGAAAATCATTACCAGGAAGAGCAGTACGAATCAGTGGCGAAACAGACTGAGTTCCCCAAGGAATAGTCCGCAACAAAAATTGTGAGATGTAAGGGCCATCTAGTACCCCTGGAGGAATAACATATTTTGTAGTTACACCTGAAGTGTAAATATTGACGTAGTTGACGCTTCCACGAAATAGAGTCTGAGGGGTGACACGGCCATTTTGTTTTGGCCCTCGGAAGGCTGAAAGGTTGTTGAGGTCTTCAACGGCTGCTAAGACTTTTGGGTTGTCAGTATTGTTTTGGAGCTTGGAAAGAGGTACATCTCGGAGTAAAGCTTGCCAGTAGAGTTCTACTGCTTCAGCAGCGCGTTCTGCACTAGCTAGAGCCGGTGGTGGTGGCACTGCTATCTGCGCTGCATTGATTCCTTCTAGACTAATTGCCAGGGGACCTTGAGGATTGACCAGCTTTCTGTCGCCACCCAAGATGATATTTTCATAATCATTTGGATTTTGGGTTGTCAGTGCTTTGGTCAAAGAGTTGTAAGCTTCCAACTTAACTTCGCCAAGCCCATTATGTGGTAATCCCCTACTGTCAGAGCCGATTTTGTTGGCATAACGCTCCTCATCGCCATTAGTCGGATGCGGCGGAATGGGAATACTTCGTTCAACTCTGGCTGCTTCAACACGGACTCGATAGGCTTTATCAACAAAACTGTTGTAGTTGAATGGTCGATTATACCGCCTGTTAATATCTTGAGCTTGTACAACATCTCCTCCTTTCTTTGAGGAGAAAGGTGAACCTAAAACTCCTGCAACAACGCTAGCAGCACTAAATAAACCAGCGCGACCGAGAAATGAGCGTCTGCTGGCGTGACTACCAAAAAAACGTTTGCTATTTACACGGGGTTGTTTCAGTTTCTCTATTTCGCTATTAGCCTGAGTATCTTGCTCGGAACCTTGATGAGAATTATGATCTACTTGCATGAGATGTTCTCCACTGGCAAAAATATAGTCATAAGTGAATACATGATCATCTGAAAGCTAGAACAACTAGCCATACATAAGACACCCAACTCCAGAGAAGCAAGGCAATTTAACCAGATTTGGGATGAAATCTGTGGTTACTCTACTGGAAGGTAATTTGCATAGAAGATGATTCTCCTGAAAGTCATATAGACATTCAGTCCTGGTATGATGCCTTCATCAGATGGCTGTTATACTTCTGTACTTGTATTCAGTCTGATAGCATCTTTCCGGGGTTAAAGCACAGCTAAAACCACCGCTTACTTCTAGTTAAACCAATAAAATACGATAAACCTATCGACTTGTGGTACTTTATGGATGTTAAATCAGACTCTCTCACAATCGGTAATGAAAATCAAGAGTTTTTCCAATAAATTTAGCAATCACGTGAAAGCCTTATAGAAAGACACGCACAGTGTTGTCTTTCGCGCTTGAGCCTGAGGATGAAACGCGACACGCTGGATTTTGATGAAGTATCAGAGGCGATCGCTCCTATCAAAACTACATTTAGCCTTTATTTGGCTGTGGAAGTAAGCCCAACTCTGCATAAATTGGATACAAAACCTTTCTTATTTTCGGTAGTTGTCTACTAAAGAAATATGCTCCTAAAATGCAACAAATCCCGCCAAATAATAAAGCATTGGTAACACCAAGATGACCTGCTAATACTCCAAAAAATAGATTGCCAAAAGGCAGGATTCCTAAAAAACCAGTTGTAAAGATGCTGGTTACTCTACCTCTTTTAGAGGCTGTTTGAAAAGTTGGAGAGATGGTAAAAAAGCTCTCTCAGTATACGCTGTGAATAGATAATAGACAGCACTGAGAGAGCAACATGAGTAAAGCATACCCCAGTAATCTCACCCGTGTTC